>NZ_VMMU01000006.1:7869-250651 GCF_013277385.1 Streptococcus sp. 544 | reverse complement strand
GCTTCCTAGTTTGCTTTTTGATTTTCATTGAGTATAAAATACAAGAAATACCTCGATTTTGAAGTCGAGGTATCTTTTTTACATTTGCACAATCTTGCGATAGCTTCTTGAAGTAATCATGAAAATCAACACATAGGCGATGAGGAAGATAGCGCAGATAGACAAGGTTACAGTCAACATCATAGTCGTATCCAGTACACCAATTACTTTTAGAATCAGACTAAGCATATGGTAGGCAAAGGCTAGATGTAGGAAGGCAAAGAGCAAAGGAAGGAAGAAAACAGTTAAAACCTGTTTGTTGATGGTTTGCTTGATTTGCTTTTGATCTAAACCGACTTTCTGCAAGATAATAAAGCGTTCACGATCTTCATAACCTTCAGAAATTTGTTTGTAGTAGATGACCAGAACAGTTCCGACCATAAAGATAATGGATAGGAAAATACCGATAAAGAAGACACCACCAAAGAGGGCACTCATCTGAGCACTAGCATCTGATAAATTACTACCATAAACATAGCTACCTTCCGTGTTTAATTGAGCATTAAATTGATCGAGGTATTTATCATACTCGTCAGCGACCTTGAGTTGTTCTTCTTCGCTGGCATTTACATTCATGCCACCGTAAAACTGATTATATATAGCCGAATCTGGGAATTGATCCAAAAAGGCTTGTAAATCAGGTACAACAAGGTAATTGTAATCAGCAGTCAAAATATTAAACTGATTTGGAACATGGTTGACAATAAAATCTTTAGTAAATTCTTCTTTTACAGAAAATTGATGATCATTCAGAATTAGAGTTTTTTGTTCTTTAACTCCCTCGTTCTTTGCAAAGAGTCCGACCTCATTTCCTGATAGAGACAGTTTTTGACCAGTCATATTTTCATAATCTTTTTGATCAAATACCATGAAAACTGTTGTGGGTTGGACACGATTTTGTCCTTTTTCAAAAAGGGTTAACTTATTTCCTTCTTGGTTCACAACACCAAAGTAAGTGTAACGAAACACTTCTTTTTCTTTAATCTTATAACCTTTGTCACTTGCAAACTGGCTCAAGAGTTTGTCCAAATCTTCTTTTTCAACATTTTGTCCTGAAACCCCAAAATCATGAGGATTTAGAACTTTTTTAAAGGATTCTGCGGAATTGAAAATGCTTGTCGCTGCTGACATGGTTACCAAAACCATTGTTGACAAGATAGCGATAGTTGCTAGTCCAACTGCATTTTTCTTCATACGGAAAATCAAGTTGGAAACAGAGATAAGATTATTTGGTTGGTAATAGTATTTCTTATTTTTCTTTAAGATTTGAAGGAAAACGGTAATTCCTGCATTAAACAAGAGATAAGTACCAAAGATAACCAGCAAAACAGCTAGGAAGAAGGTTGTTAAGGCTGTAAGAGGATCTTTTACCGTAAGGGCAAGATAATAGCCAATCCCTAAACTAATGGAACCGAGAATCGTTTGGAGAGGAAGGAAACGACCTTTTTTCTCTCCGCTAGCTTTCTCACGAGAAAGCTGGAGGGCATTCATACGAGCAATTCGAAGGGCATTCAGGAACATGAGACCTAGGAAAATCAAACCAAAGACAACAAGTACTGTAATGACAACTTTCATCTGGAAGGTAGCGACCAGTTCCACCTTTAATTTCATCAGTTTGAGCAAGAAAGCGAAAATTAACTTGTCAAACAAGGCTCCAATACCGATACCCGCTCCAACAGTTAGAATCCCAAATAGCACTAACTCCTTAAAGGTCATACTGATTAGATGACGCTTCTCCAAACCCAGCATGCCATAAATTCCTAGTTCCTTGGAACGATTTTTCATAACAAAACTATTGGCATAGAGGACGATAATGGCTGACGCAAGGGTGACGACAAACATACCAAATCCTAGAGTAGCTTGAATGCTTGATCCGCCACGGATTTCCGCAATCTTAGGATTGAAGGTTAGAGAGTAAAAGAGATAGGTGACAGTGACTGCCAAGAGAACAGCCAGCGCAAAAGGATAGTAGAGTTTGCGGTTTTTAATCAAGTTCGATACCGCTAACTTATTGGTTAATCGAAACATACTAATTCACCTCGCTTGCCATGACAGTCAAGGTATCAGAGATCTCTTGGAACATCTGACGTTCTGTCTTCTCTCCACGGTAGATTTGGTTGTAAAGAATGCCGTCTTTGATAAAGAGTACACGTTTGGCTCTGCTCGCTGCTGCTGTTGAGTGGGTTACCATGAGAATGGTTTGACCACGTTCATTGATTTCATCAAAGACATCAAGTAAGGCTGCAGAGGACTTGGAATCAAGGGCACCTGTTGGCTCGTCCGCAAGGAGAATTTCAGGTTCTGTGATGATGGCGCGGGCTACTGCTACACGCTGTTTCTGACCACCAGAAATCTCGTAAGGGTACTTCTCTTGCAATTGGTTGATACCTAGATTCTCAGCTGTCACCACCAATTTCTTCATCATCTCCGTAATAGGTCTTCTTGACAAGACAAGTGGAAGCAGGATATTGTCTTTAACAGATAGAGTATCTAGCAAGTTAAAGTCTTGGAAGACAAATCCTAGCTTTTCACGACGGAAGCTAGAAGCCTGTGAATTTTTAATGGTTGCGGTGTCAGTTCCATTCAAGTAAACCTGCCCACGAGTTGGTTTATCCAGCATAGCTAGGATATTGAGAAGAGTTGATTTACCAGAACCAGACTCACCCATGATGGCAACGTAGTCACCTTTTTCCACGGTAAAGTGAATATCCTTGAGGGCTTCTACTTGGTTGCCCTGAAAACGAGTTTTGTAAATTTTTTGAACGTGTTTTACATCTAAAAGTGTCATGAGAATCTCCTTTCTTAATATCCCATCAAATGAAATGTCGCTTGCATCATAGCGCATCCCAGCTGAACGCGCTCGATTTCTTTGTGGCTTGGTTGTTTTGTTTTCTTCTGTAAGATTTGTTTCATGATGTTACTCCTTTGTTCTTTATGAGTCTAGTTTACATCAAAAAAAGACCGCTTGCCATAACCTAACCTTACAAAAGAGACTTTAATCTTACATTTTTGTAAGATTGGGGGAAATGTAAGCAAAATTACTTAGAAAATGATTTGATTTCCTATTTTTAAAATTGTAAAATATACGTGTGAAAAGGCTTACCTTGGAAAGGAGGAAGCGGGAACTAACATTTGAGTAAGCTTACCTAGATAACATACCATTAAATTGAACACTTTCAAATCGTACTATCTATAAGGAAAGAAGGTGCGCTTTAATGAAACATAAAAAAACATATACTCATCGGACTTCTCTATCTGCTCTCTCCATTCATCGGTCAGCTCTTAGTTGAAAAAACATACTTTATCGGTACAGAATTTACAGGAACTGCTTATGTTATTTGCTGGTTATCAGTTGTTATCAGCATCCATCATTTTGCAAAAAATGTATTGTCTCAGCATGAAAAATAGATTAGAAACATGAGTTCAAAAGAATGCTTTTAGTTTGTAGATGAAGCTGGAAAAATATTATTAAAAGTAAAAAAGCTTTAAATCAAGCAGTTTAGACTATTGATTTAAAGCTTTTTGCGTATTCCAAATCTTTTGTAAAACCTCACCAAAACCAGCCTTCATTATCGTCAATGGCTTGAGCTTCTTTGCGTTTACGTGGGCCTGTTCCGTACATTTCTGCTTCGATTTCTTCCTTGGTTGGCATGATAGAAGCTAGGATGATATAGATAATCACCCCAAGTCCAAAGTTTGCGACTGTAAAAATGGCAAACAGAAAACGTACAAGGGTAACATCAAAGTTCCACTTGTCTGACAGACCTGCTAAAACTCCTGAAATCATGCGATTTCGTCTCATTTTATAAAATTTACTGTTCATGATATTTCCTCTTTCTGCTAGGTTAGACATAGTATATCACGGGTAGGCTCGGCTTTCATCAGTCCTCAGGCTGATTTATTAGTAGCAATTTACCTCGACAAAGTCCACAGCGATAGCGTTTGGTATCAATCCTACGCTTGCGCAGATACCTTTGTTGGCAGGATTGACAACGATAAAGCTTGAGTGGTTTAGAGTGGCTATTTGTCAAGGAGGGCACAAAGCGTAATCCATCCACTGCTTTCAAAAGGTCCTTAAAATCCCGATCCTTGTGTTGATAGCCCTTCCCTTGAAAATAGAGATGATAATGACAGAGTTCATGTCGAACAATTTTCCTAAAAACATCCAGACCCAGTTCCTGATAAACCTTTGGGTTGAAATCCAAATGCCCATCTTTGGGGAAAAATCGCCCACCTGTCGAACGTAGACGAGAATTCCACTGGACATGATGGATAAAAGGTCTGCCGAAGTCTTCTAGTGAAACCTGCTTGACGTAATCAGTCAGTTTCATTTGGAGCGAGGAGCGACAGATTGACTTTTTCACGTTCAGTATCGATTTTCTTGACCCAAACGGTCACCAAATCACCAACGGATACCACTTGGCTAGGATGTTTGATAAATTTACGACTCATATGTGAAATATGAATCAGGCCGTCCTCATGAATCCCAATGTCAACGAAGGCACCAAAGTCAACGACGTTACGCACCACACCTTCCAGCTTCTGTCCGACCACTAAGTCTTTGATATCTAGGACATCTTGGCGAAGTACAGGTGCATCAAAGGAATCACGGAAATCTCGACCTGGTTTGAGAAGATCTGCAATGATATCTTTAAGGGTTTCTGGACCAAGGTCTAGCTCTACCGCCATATCTTTGACTGAAAGCGACTTGAGTTTGCTTTGGGCTTCCTCGTTTAGGTCTTTAATATCTAAACGTTTAAAGAGTTCCTTAACAGCAGAATAGTTTTCTGGGTGAACTCCTGTATTATCAAGGATATTGCTACTTTCAGGGATACGAAGGAAACCAGCTGCCTGTTCAAAAGCCTTGGCCCCCAGACGCGGAACTTTCTTGATTTGAGCGCGTGAAGTGATTTTTCCTTCTTCCTCACGGTATTTGACAATATTTTCAGAAATGGTTTTATTGAGTCCAGCTACGTGTGAAAGAAGAGCTGGACTGGCCGTATTGACATTGACACCGACTTGGTTTACCACTGTATCGACAACAAAGTCCAGACTCTCAGATAGTTTCTTCTGACTGACATCATGCTGGTATTGACCGACACCGATTGACTTAGGATCGATTTTGACCAATTCAGCAAGGGGGTCCTGCAAACGACGGGCGATAGAAATAGCAGAGCGTTTTTCAACGGTCAAGTCTGGGAACTCCTGACGAGCAAGTTCGCTGGCAGAGTAGACCGAAGCACCACTTTCGTTTACGATGACATAACTAACCTCAGGAAAATCTTTCAGAACTTCCGCCACAAAGGCTTCACTTTCACGACTGGCCGTCCCATTTCCTATGGCAATAATTTCTACACTGTATTGACCAATCAAATCTGCCAGATCTTTCTTGGCTTCTTCGATTTGACGAGCTGACGCTGGTTTGACAGGATAAATGACCTGAGTTGTCAGCATTTTCCCTGTTGCATCCACGACAGCTAGCTTGGCACCTGTACGAAAGGCAGGGTCAAATCCTAGAACCACGCGCCCTTTCAATGGAGCAACCAAGAGGAGATTGCGCAGGTTGTCAGAAAAGAGTTGGATAGCTCCTTCTTCTGCTTTCTCAGTTAATTCTGTCCGAATGCGTCGCTCAATAGCAGGTAAGACTTTTTTCTTAACTGACTGTTGAACAACTTCATCTATATAGGCATTTTTTACCTTGAAACGAGCAGCAAAGAAGGCAAGGATACGGTCCGTTGCATGTTCAAAACCGACCTTCAAGACACCTAGCTTCTCCCCACGATTGAGGGCTAAGGTACGATAACCCTGCATATTTCCAACTGTCTCAGAAAAATCATAATAAATCTGAAAAACCTGCTTTTCATCAAGACTTTCATCCTTGACTTGAGAAGTAAGTTTAGAGTGTCTCAATACCTCCTGATAAGTCATGGCGCGCAGTGTCACGTCTTCCGATAAGGCTTCGACTAAGATATCAACTGCACCAGCCAAGGCTTCCTTCCCTGTCGCAAATCCTTCACAGACAAACTTTTCAGCCTCTTTCTCTAAGTCAGCTACATTTTGCAAAATCAAGCGAGCAAGTGGGAAGAGTCCGGCTTCACGGGCAATAGTTGCCTTGGTCCGACGTTTTTCTTTAAAGGGTAGGTAAAGTTCTTCTACATCTGCTAATTTTTCGGCAGCTAAGATAGCTTCTTCCAATTCCTTGGTCAGCTTGCCTTTTTCTTGAATCTTAGCCAAGACAGCTTCCTTACGGTCGTTGAGGTTAGTCAGACTTTTATCTAGGTCAATAATAGCCTTAATCGCCACCTCATCCAGACTACCAGTCATATCCTTGCGATAACGCGCGATAAAGGGAATAGTCGCCCCTTCAGCTGTCAAACTTAGAACGGTATCGATTTGCTTTAACGTCACTCCCAAATCCTGGGAGATTTTTTCATATTTTTTATCCATGAATCTATTATACCACAAGCTAATATTATTCAAATTATCTCTTACAATTTTAAAACATAAGTTGGGAAATAAATTTACTTCATTTCAATATTCTATTCATTGAGAAGGTTGCAATTTAATTCTAATAGTTTACAAAAGGATTCGTGATTAATTTCACTGTTTTTATTTTTGACAATAATGCGCCACTATTCTCCCTCTCTATTCTTCAAGAAAACGCTTTTTTGAACAATAGGATTGTAATTTCTGTTTCTAATCGTTTAAAATGCGTGTTTTTGAGAAATAAAAAAATCGCAAGCCTGAGCCTGCGGTGAGTGTAATCTATTTTGAATTTTTTAAACAAAAAAGGAGCATTTAAGCTCCTCCTTTGATATAACGGACACTTGGCTGGTCGGTGTACCCAGCATCTCAGATACCTTTTTCAAGGTGCGGCAGGAACCTTTCTGCCCTCAAATGTCTTTCGTTAATGTTATTCTAGCACTATCTACTTTTTTTGTCAAGCTTTCTCAATCTACCAGACTTAATACGAGTTTGTAACTTGAAATCTTGTAAGCGATACATGGTCGGAACATAAAAGAAATCACCACTTTTATGTAACTTAATCGCAACAAGAACATTATCATCAAATCTTTTTACATATTCAAAACTAGCATCTTTCTCTCGTGGATTGACCCCAACGAAATCTGGATTACTTAGTATCAGTTCCAGATCTTCGATATGACGAATCACATCATTGTGATGACGTTTCAACATATGGCTTCTTAAACCTTCTTTGTTAACCTTGATATCACTGGCTTCAAGAACAATATTAAAAATTTCTTTTACTTCGTCAGTAACCTGACCGATCTTTTCATGTTCCATCATTTCCTCCGTTATTCCACAACTATTATATCACAATCATAGTGTATATCAGGATATATCAAGCTCTATTATTCGTTAGATACTCAATTTTAACTTTTCCCTTTTCCTCAAAATAATAGTATAATAGAGGTAGAATTTAGAATCGAGGTACACCTATGGCTGTAAAATTTACAAAACGAGACGACTTGGACAAGATGTTTGAAGAGTTTGCTAAACTCCCAGATTTGAAACAAGTCACTTTCCCTGATGACAAAGAGAAAAAAGCCAAAGCAGAAAAGAAAAACTAGATGACTGCTTTCCAACAACTCCCATCTAGTGTGCTTCAGACTGGGGCTATTTTTCTCTCTATAATCATTGAAGCCCTACCCTTCGTTCTGATAGGAAGTATTGTCTCAGGGCTGATTGAGGTCTATATCACACCTGACAAGGTTTATCATTTTCTCCCTCGAAATCGTTGGGGGAGAATCTTTTTTGGGACCTTCGTTGGGATACTTTTCCCTTCTTGTGAATGTGGAATCGTCCCCATTATCAATCGTTTTCTGGAAAAAAAGGTTCCCAGTTACACGGTCGTTCCCTTTCTTGTGACAGCACCTGTCATCAATCCTATTGTTCTCTTTGCGACCTATTCTGCCTTTGGGAACTCCTTCCATGTCGCTCTGTTACGAGCTCTAGGTTCCATTGTAGTGGCTGTGATACTTGGGATTTTTCTAGGATTCTTCTGGCAAGAACCGATTCAGAAAGAAAATCGTTTGGCCTGTCATGAGCACGATTTTTCTCATTTGAGTCCTGCAAAAAAAGTTTTTCAGGTTTTTGTGCAAGCAATTGATGAATTTTTTGATACGGGACGTTATTTGGTATTCGGCTGTCTCTTTGCTTCTGTGACACAGGTCTACGTTCCGACTCGAATTCTGACCTCTATCAGTGCGACTCCTCTTTTTGCCATCCTGCTCTTGATGCTTTTGGCCTTTCTTCTTTCGCTCTGTAGTGAGGCGGATGCCTTTATCGGGACTTCTCTTCTCTCGAGTTTCGGATTGGCACCGGTTCTAGCCTTTCTCGTTATTGGCCCAATGCTGGATATTAAAAATATTCTCATGATGAAAAATTACTTGAAAGCACGATTTATCAGTCACTTCATTATGATTGTGACTCTTGTCGTCTTAGTGTATTCTCTCTTGATTGGAGTCATCCTATGATTCGATTTTTAGTTTTAGCTGGCTATTTTGAACTGACTATTTATCTCCATCTGTCGGGCAAATTAAACCAGTACATCAACATGCACTATTCCTATCTTGCCTATATTTCCATGGTCCTTTCCTTTATCTTGGCTATTGTTCAATTGTATATCTGGATGAAGCAAGTCAAAACCCACAGTCATCTGAATAGCCGATTAGCCAAGATGACGAGTATTTCTCTTCTGGCTATTCCACTTGTCATCGGCTTAACTTTTCCAACTGTTAGCTTGGATTCTCAGACCGTTTCAGCAAAAGGCTATCATTTCCCCCTATCGGAAGGAACGGATCTGGCCATTCAGACAAGCGAAGGGACGACAAGTCAATATTTGAAACCAGATACCAGTTCTTATTTTTCAAAATCAGCCTATGAAAAGGAAATGCGAACGGCGGCGGATAAATACTTGTCCCAAGATAGCATTAACATTACTAACGAAAACTATATGGAAGTCATGGAAGCTATCTACGACTATCCAGATGAGTTTGAGGGCAAGACAATCCAGTTTACAGGCTTTGTCTATAACGACCCCAGTCATGCCAATAGCCAATTTCTGTTCCGCTTCGGCATTATCCACTGTATCGCGGATTCAGGTGTCTATGGCTTACTGACCAAGGGAAATACCCGTCAATATGAAAATAATACTTGGATAACAGCCAAGGGAAAACTGGTCAATCACTACCATAAAGAACTCAAACAAAACCTTCCAACCTTGGAAATCGAAAGCTTTACCAAAGTCGATAAACCAGAAAACCCCTATGTGTATCGAGCTTTTTAAGGAAAATAAGATAAAAACGAACAAGTTCTCTTCTGAATAACAGAAAAGAGCCTGTTCGTTTTTGTTGAGTATTGTATAGTAGAATATAAATTGCGATTTTTAAAATGATATATAACTAGTTAACAATTCACAAATCAAATACATTTTCATTCTCTACTTAATACTATGCTTATTCATCTTTTGTTCAAAGATCGTCGTGATAATCTGACGTAGTTCTTCTCGTTCTTTTTCTGGGATTTCACCACTTGTTTGAGCTGTAGCGTAAAGCTCAGGGTGTTCGATTGAAATGCGTTTAATAGTACGTGTCGTCGCATGTTTTCTGACGAAAAACGGGATTCGCTTAATCAAGTCTTGTGGGACAAGCGCAAGAATCTTCTCAGCAGTTTCCTTGTCACTAATCTTAGACGTCGTCAGCCCATTCTTTATCATTTCCTGTTCTTTTTCTGTAAAATCTTTTAATTCCATCTGATTAGTCCTCCTATTTTCTCTAAGTTAAATTATATACCAATCTGGATAAAACTACAAATGGACTGTTTGGAAATAGGTGAAATACTGTAAAGAAGATTCTGTTCTTTAATTATAAATCTTCCTCCTCAGTCACTTCCCATACTTCTGATTGATAGCCATTCCCATCAATATCGTATCTTTGGATATAACCAATAAATGTTTCATTTTTTCGTGGTTTCTGGCTATTAACGATTGAAATAACCCACCAACTCATCAAAAATAGAAATAAAAGTTCTAGGATTACTGTCATATCATACCACCATTAAAGTTTAACCCACTTATCATTATCCATGATAAAAGGCTTAGCCAGTCCCTCGCCTGTATAGTCCGCATACTTGGTGCCTAAATACTTGTAACAATCTTCCTTGCTGGCAAATTTAATCGCTTGGTAGGGCTCTTCGAAAGTCAATTTCTCTACAAATAAGAAACCGTCATCAGCAGGTACTAAGACGCCAACGTGTCCAATAAACAGATACTCGCCATCCAGATTATCGTGCAAAACTACAGACAGCATTCGAGCTTTGTCGTTGAATTGAAATTGGGAGAAGAATGTTTCCATCTTTTCAGCGTGAACCTTGACATCTGTAGTTGCCTCAGTTGGAACTCTCGAAAATAGAATATCAAACTCTTCCTTATCTTGTGAATCAAAGACCTTTCCCTTATCAATCGCATCATTATCTAGGGAAAGCAATTGGTCATTCTTTTCAAGCTTTGGAATGGTGACTGAATTTTTCAAAAGACAATAACTATTGATACGGCAGTTGGTCCCAACGAAATCGCCCTTCTTTTGATTCCAAAGATGGCTAATTTTCTCAAGATCGTATTCGGTGTGAGTAAAGGAAGTGAAATCTCCTGATAAACCAGTTGAGCCAACAATGGTATTATAATCATTTACAAGATTAAAAAAGGCATCAACACTATTTGGATCCAAGTGAGCTGATAAGACAGATTTGACCTCTTCTGTACTTACCTGGGTGTTTAGGTTGGTGTATGAAGCTTTCCATGGCACTTTCGTTGAACTACTTTGCCTTTGACTCGTCCCATTCGAAATTGTAGCATCTTGTTGACAAGCTGCCAAGCCTAAAAACAAGGCTGAACAGAGTCCTAATGTGGCTAATTTTCTTGATTTCTTCATCTTTTCTCCTAAATGTCTTGGATTAAAGTTTCTTTAACTACTGCTTTACAAATATTGATTACTTTCTCATTTAGTGTGTTCATCGTCTTTCCCTCTGATTTGTTTTTTTGTTATTTCCTTAAGCTTGATTTAATTATAGTAGGCGTTTCGTGCTCTGTCAACAAATTTTTTACGAAAACACAACAAAGTTTTCATTTTCGTGGATTTCGTGTTATGCTTTACTTATAAAAATAGAAAGCGATTTCATTTGTGGATAAAGAAGAGATTGCGATTGTTACAGTCTAAAAATAAAACAATATAGACTAGTAAATGGTTGGACTCAATAAAAATTGGGTACTAAGATAGGTATAAGTAAAAACACCATTGGAAATTATGAAAAAAGGGTTAGGACTACTAAGAAAAATACTATATTTGACTTAGCTAAAGTATTCAGTAGCTTGATTGATGCCTCTTTCCTCCAGTTCAAAAGGATTCTCCTAGCGATATCCAATCTATCTACGACCAACGGACACCATCCAGACAAGGTAAAATCCTGACCTATGCCGAGAGGCAACTGTATGAGCAGAAAAACGAAGATAAACGAAGTATCGTAAAAATCATCAGACTGGACGACTACAGACAGACTACTTACTCTCGTTTTAGGTAGTTTATCTCTGCAGGTAGCCGCTTGATGCAGGACGACGATTTAGATATGGAATTCCCATTCTATGAGGATGAAATCCCAGACGACTAAGACGCAATCGCTTATGTCGTCAGCAGGGCCATGGAGCCAAAGATAAGAAACGGCGACTACCTATTTATCAAGAATCCCCCACAGATTGACTATAATACCATCGGCATCTTCCAAGTAGACGGCGCTAACTATGTCAAGAAACTCCGCCAAGGCTACCTCAAAAAAACTCAATCCCGACATCCACCTAAACGAAAGCAACCATATTCGTACCATCGGAAAAATTGCCAGGCTGTATAGGGAGAATTAAAAAAGGGGGAGAATGGCGATATAAAACAAACAGATTTTAAAGGATTCGAAAAACTTTGAAAAAGTTCATTCTACATTTCAAAAAAAGAATAAGTGACCTAAAGCAGATTAGATTTTGTTAAACACTAGTGATATGTCAATTTAGAGAAAGGGATTTAAGATCACTTTGCAAAAGGCAAATACTAAACTAGCGAAACCGATAAATCAGCCCCTTAGTTCCCATATTTTCAGGCACACACTCCTTAGTACACTAACTGAGAAGAATGCTATAATGGTTAGAGTGGAACACAAAGACGCTAAAACAATAAATAACATCTACACTCACGTAAGTAAAAGAATGGAGCAAGCTGCTTTGGAGGTTTTAAATACCATATCATTAAATCGAAAATATATCAGATCGAATCTAGACAAGTAGATTCCGATTGCTAAAATATTTGTAGAAATTCATTTGAATTTCCTAAGCACTTTGTGCATATCTTATTTCATACTCAATGAAAANNGAAGTCAGCTCAAAACACTGCTTTGAGGTTGCAGATAAAACTGACGAAGTCAGTAACCATATATACGGTAAGGCGACGCTGACGTGGTTTGAAGAGATTTTCGAAGAGTATCAATCCATTATGAAAGTTTTGCCTCTTTCTTACCCTCTATACAAAAAAAGCCTATCACACAAGCTCTAAAGCTGGATATGATAGGTTTTTATATTTTTCTTAACGTACTGTGCGGATACGCATTGTGTTTGTGCGAACAGCTTCTCCTACTGGTACACCAGCAACGATAACGATATCATCGCCTGACTCAACGAGACCTGCTTCTACCGCTTTACGTTCAGCGATTTCGAACATATCGTCAGTTGATGATGGAGCATCTGTCAACATTGGGATAACACCCCAGTTCAACATCAAGCCACGTTCTGTCAATTCATCAAATGTCAATGCCAAGATGTCAGCATTTGGACGGTATTTAGAGATCAAACGTGCAGTGTGACCTGTCTTAGTAAGAGTTACAACCAATTTAATGTCCATTGAGTTAGTCGCATCTTTAACAGCAGAAGCCATTACTTCTGTCTTAGAGTTACGCTCAAATGAATCTGAATCCAAACGTCCGTATTCATTAAGAAGAGTTTGAGCGTTCTTGTCGATTGTAGCCATTGTAGTTACTGACTCGAGTGGGTATTTACCGTTTGCAGACTCACCTGATAGCATTGTAGCGTCAGTTCCGTCGATAACAGCGTTGAATACGTCTGATACTTCTGAACGAGTTGCACGTGGTTTTTCAGTCATTGTTTCAAGCATGTTTGTTGCAGTGATAACAACTTTACCTGCAGCATTGACTTTCTTGATAATCATTTTTTGGTAAACTGGAACCATTTCGAACGGTACTTCGATACCCATATCACCACGAGCAATCATGATACCATCAGCTGCTTCGATGATTTCATCCAAGTTATCGATACCTTGTTGGTTTTCGATTTTAGCGAACAATTGAACATGTCCGTTTCCAGTTTCTTCACAGATTGCACGAACTTCGTTCACGTCTTTTGCAGTACGTACGAATGAAATCGCGATGAAGTTGATACCTTGTTCAAGACCGAAACGGATATCGTCGTTATCGCGTTCAGCAAGAGCTGGGAAAGGAATTTTAGTGTTAGGGATGTTCACACCTTTTTGTTTAGCAATTACGCCATCATTTTCAACTTCAACTTCAAACTCACGAGTTGCGTCATCTTTAGCAACCACACGAAGACCAAGTTTACCATCGTCAACCAACACTTGACGACCAACTTCAACATCATCATAGATATCAAGAGCACCAGCAACGTTTAATGCAATCACTTCACGAGTTGATTTGATTCCTTGTTTAGTTGCAACACGGATTTTCTCACCAGTTTTGTATGAATACTCTTTAGCTTCACCTTCGAACAATTCTGTACGGATTTCAGGTCCTTTTGTATCAAGAAGGAAACCAACTTTTTTACCTGCAAGTTTTTCAGCAAGTTTAACAGTTGCCATACGCTCACCTTGTTCTTGGTGGTCACCGTGTGAGAAGTTGAAACGGAATGTGTTAGCACCAGCTTCAATCAATTTAGCAATGTTTTTAGCTGAAGCTTCAACATCAAGTTTTTCACCCCAGTATCCGTCATCACCGAATTTTTTACCACCACGGATTTCTACCGCAGGACCCAAAGTTGCAACGATTTTTACACGTTTGTTCATGATTTTTTGTGACTCCTTTATATATATGACCTTTTGGTCTTATTAACTAAATTATGAATTATGACAAGCAATTGTTCAATTGTGACAGGTCAAGATCAGCTTTGTGTGGATTATTTACAATAATCTTACCGTCTGCTGCCAAACTAAATAATGCTCCTTCTTCTGCAGTACCAAGAATTGGGTTTTCAACCATTTTTTCGTTACGAATACCTACCGCAACACCACCGATACCCTTTTTAAGAAGTTTAACGGCATGGGCACCCATACGTGACGCCAATACACGGTCACGCGCAGTTGGAGAACCACCACGTTGAATATGTCCAAGTTCTGTCACACGAAGATCGGTCGTATCTCCAGCTTCTTTTAGTTTTTGAGCAAATTCATCTGCTGACATCACACCCTCTGCCAAAACAATGATATTGTGTCTTTTACCACATTCATAGCCCGCTTTGATGCTTGCTACGATATCTTCAATCTTAAAGTCTTCTTCAGGGATGATGATTTCATCAGCACCAGTTGCGATACCCGCCCAAAGAGCGATATCACCAGCGTTACGCCCCATAACTTCGATGACAAAAGTACGACGGTGACTTAATGATGTATCACGAATCTTATCGATAGCGTCCATAGCAGTAGTAACCGCTGTGTCAAAACCGATTGTGAAGTCAGTACCAACGATATCGTTATCAATTGTACCTGGAAGACCGATAGCTGGGAAACCATGCTCAGTCAAACGCATAGCACCGTGGTAAGATCCGTCACCACCGATAACAACTACACCTTCAATGCCGTGTTTTTTCAATTGCTCAATCCCTTTAAGTTGCCCTTCAAGTTGAGCGAACTCTGGGTAACGAGCTGAGTGAAGGAAAGTACCACCACGAGAAATGATGTTTCCTACTGAAGCCGCATTTAAGGGATGAATTTCACCGGCAACCATACCAGCATATCCGTCATAGATACCAAACACTTCCATTCCTTCTGAAATTGCTTGACGAACAACTGCACGGATAGCAGCGTTCATACCAGGGGCGTCTCCACCACTAGTCAAAACAGCAATACGTTTCATATTGGTTTATGCTCCTTTTTCTTTTAACATTCTTCTTGATTATACCACATTTGATTTTAAAATTCTTCTATTTTCCGTATTTTTAGCGATAAATCGTTTTCATAACGATTTCATTCAATTTCGCTTCTAATTCATTGGATTTAGCTACAAAATGATGAGGGGAAACGATTGTTTTCTGTTCTTCTTCATACCTGATAATGACTGGGATTGGGCCCTTATACTGGTCTAAAATACGTGAAATTTCTTGATCCGAATCATGATTCTTCACCTGTATCCAAAAGCGTTCAGCAACTGCTTCTCTTATTTCTTGTGCAATCATTTGCAGACGGCCATCACGTGACTGGATTTTTCCTTTTATATAGTAGAAGGCTCCCTCTTTTATTTCCTGCCCAATCTGACGATATAAGTCTGAAAAGAGAGTAACATCCAATTTTTTTTTACTATCATCTACCTGTAAGAAAGCCATGTTTTCGCCCTTTTTGGTACGAATTACTTTTATTTTCTGAACTTCAACCAAAATAATAGCGTAGCTATTTTCTGACAAATTCCCAATTGGAGTAATCGGGTAAATAGCCTTATTTGCAATAGCTTGTAGGGGATGTTTGCTGACACCTATCCCTAAAAGCTCTTGTTCCATATAGAATTTTTCTTGTTCCGTCCAATCTTCCGATTCCTGCCAACTATAAATAGTATCTCCAAACAAACTTCCTAACTCTTTTACAAATTCAAATAGATTAACTAAATTATTGAATACTTTTTGACGATTTTTTTCAAATAAATCGAAAAGACCAACTTTTACCAAAGGTTCTAGCAGAGGAAGTTTCAGATAATTTTCAGGTAATTTAGCTATAAAATCTTCAATGTTAGAATAGGGTCTGTTTTCAAGAATCCATAGAGCCAGATCATTGCTGACTCCCTTAATCGATTTCAATCCTAGATAGATAGCCTTGTTGTCAATTTTATCGTGATAGGGAATGGTGTTGATGGACAGAGGCACCACTTCAAAGCCTGCTTCAAGTGCATCTATTAAGTAATCACTGTTGGCAGAATTCAACATGACCTGATAAAAAATGGCTGGGTAATGCGTTTTGAAATAAGCCAACTGGAAGGCCAAGGCTGAGTAGGCATAGGCATGTGACCTGTTAAAACCATAACCTGCAAACTTCTCCATGACATCAAAGACCTGCTCTGCCTTTTCCACAGTATGACCAGCATCTAATGAACCTTGAATAAAGGAAGCTCTCATCTCATGCATGGCAGAAGCATCCTTTTTCCCCATAGCTCGACGCAAAATATCGGCCTTCCCAAGACTAAATCCAGCAAATCGCTGGGCAACCTGCATAACCTGCTCCTGATAGAGCATAATGCCATAAGTTGGAGCCAAAATATCCTCCAGAGCTGGATCTAGAACAGTCACTTCTTCCTGCCCATGCTTTCTTGCCACAAAATTATTGATATAGTCACTAGCACCCGGTCGATTTAGAGAAGTAGTCGCGACGACATCTTCAAAACAGACAGGCTGAACACGTTTTAGCAGGCGAATAGCACCAGGTTGCTCAAATTGAAAAATACCTTTTGTATTGCCAGAAGCAAAAAGAGCTAACGTTTCTTTGTCTTCCAAATCAATTTCTTCTATTTTTAGATGAATACCTTCTGTTTCAGCAAGCAACTCTTGCATCTTCTGGACAAAGGTCAAATTTCGTAATCCCAGAAAGTCCATTTTCAAAAGTCCGCTAGCCTCAACTCCATGAGCATCATACTGAGTCAGTGGAATTTCATCACCGTGCTTTAGGGGGATGTAGTTGGTCAAATCTTGGTCACTAATTACAACACCAGCCGCATGGACAGAGGTTTGTCTTGGATAACCCTCTATCTTGCAAGCAATCTCAAAGGCTTTTTGGTATTCTAACTTACTATTAATTTGCTGACGAAACTGGAGGTTACCCTCATAAGCCGACTTGAGATTGTCACGAAAACTGATTTTCTTGGTAATTGCAGATAATTCATACTCTGGCACACCAAAACGTTTCAAGACATCTCGAAGAGCTTGCTTGGCCCCAAAGGTTGAAAAAGTAACGATTTGAGCCGCATGTTTACTACCATATTTATTGCCAACATACCTGATAAAATCTGGACGATAAATATCTGGGATATCAATATCAATATCAGGCATGGTATAGCGTTCACGATTAAGAAAGCGTTCAAAAATCAGATTTTTCTCTACTGGGTCAATCCCTGTGATGTCTAAGGCATAGGAAACCAAGCTACCTACTGCAGAACCCCGTCCCATTCCCATATAATAGCCATTCGAACGTCCAAAACGCAACAAATCCCAGACAACCAAGAAATAATCATCAAAGCCCATATCATGAATAACAGCCAATTCTTGGTTTAGACGTTCTTGATATTCTTTACTAGTCAACCCCTTCTGAACAAGCCCCAGTTCAGCACGCTCTCTCAACTCCTCTACTGCTGGTCTAGCTGGGTTAAAACGAGGCAGTTTCAGACTCGTATCCAAGTCGTAAGAAATGCCTGAAATCAGCTTTTCTAAATTGTCCAAGGCTTGCGGAAAACGTTCTAGGAATAATTTCTCTAAAGAACTTGCTGATATAAAGACATCTTGTCGTGAACGCAAGGGAACTTCTCTAAGTGGTAGATTTTCTTTAATCGCTGTTAAGACTTGCAAAACTTCTCTATCCCTACTTTCAAAAGCGTTGACCCGATAAAGGGGCAAAATAGGATGATGAAATTCGCTTGTCAGTGTTTCTGGATAAACTCCAATATAGTAATCACAGCCTAGTTCTAACGACTCCAGTCCATCAAAATAAGGCATAATGACCGCAATATCCTCCAGATACTGGGACAGGACTGACCAACTTTTCTCACCCTGCATCTTTGCTGTTGAAAGCTTCATCAACTGCTGATAGCCCACACTAGATAGAGCTAAAAAGCGCAAATTCACTTCCTGAGCATCCACAAATACAGTCATTTCAAGCCCTAGTAAAGGATGAATACCGTATTTTTTTGTAATCTCTAGAAAGTCGAAAGCACCGTAAAGATTATCAATATCCATCATGGCCAGATGAGTGTAGCCGTATTCTTTAGCTGCTCTCACATACTTGTCAATTGAAATGACGCTCTCCATAAAACTATAGACTGTTTTTGTATCTAGTTGTGCGATCAATTTACAATTCTCCTCTATCCTTCTCACTATATTATACCATTTTCAAAAAGAGAAAGAAAAGAACCTGAGATATGAAATCTCAAGTTCTTTGACTATTTGAATGAAAAACTGTATCTAAAGAGATTCGAAATTATTTTTCATCTTCTTTTTTCTTACGAGCTACCAATCCAAATCCACCCAAGGCTCCTAGAAGTCCAAATGTTGCTAAATCAGCATGATTTTTTGTACCAGTATTTGGAAGTTCATTTTGACCATTCATATACTGTGGTGTAGCAGGCTCTGCTGGTTGTTCTGGTGTCACTAGAGCTACTGGTTGTTCAGGAGTCTCAGGTGACACTGGAACAGGATTTGGTGCAGGATTAGGCTCTGGCTGAGGTGCTGGAGCTGGTTGTGGAATCGGAGTTGGAGTTGGACCTGGGTAAGGTCTTGGTTCCGGTTGTGATGCTGGTTTTGGTTTTGGCTCCGGTTTTGGTTCTGGCTTGAGTTTTGTATATTCCACAATCACTGTCACATCTTTTGTTGTTGGTGTAATTTGTACCGCATCCACTTTTGCTTTATTTGGAGCATTATAGTTTTTAACACTTGGAGATTCTACTGCATCCCAGCTTACTTCACTCCATTTTCCTTCAGTTATTGCTCCTGTAACTTTGTTTCTCACATTTGTTCGTGTGATGGTTGCTGTTTGTTTAACAGTTCTTGCAACTTCTTTTGTCTTATCCGCTGCATCTACATACTTGATAGTACGTGTAACTGTGTTACTTTCAACTATATTTTCTGTTCCTTGCGTATACTCAATTACTTCTGTCACATTTTCTGTTGTTGGTGTAATCTCTACTGCTTCCACTTTTGCTTTATTTGGTGCGTTATAGTTCTCAATTAATGGTGATTTCACCTCTATCCACGTTTGTTCTTTAACTACCCAAGCCTGATTTTCATCAGTCGTATCTACTATACCATCATTATTTGTATCATAACCTAGTATACTATTTGTAAGTGGATCCAATAACTTAGTTCTAGTTACAATTGCTTCTTGTGTAACAGCAGGCGCTTCTTGAATCAACTGTTGTGTATCTTGATCTTTATACTGAATTTTACGAATTACTTTCCTGTCTTCTGTCTTAGCTATATTTTCTAATACTTGTACAGTACGGACTATTGGAACTGCATATGCTCCTTGATTCGTAGTTATTTCAGTTGGTAACTTTCCATCAATTCCTTTAGTATCTAAAGCAGCATACGTATAAAAAATCTTCAATTCTTTATTTAAGTACTCTGGCTTGTTTAATGAAGCTTTTAAATCATCTAAACTTAAATTACGTTCTTTTATCACACCATTTTCAGTAATCATGGCACGAACATGTGTCTTATCCACACCAATTTTATCACCAGAACTTGTCATTCCTTTATCTTCTAATTCAAACGAATTACTTCCTAATTTATTAACAAATTCTGTATCTAGTATTGTCTTTCTAAGTTTAACAGCTGTTGATAAATCTCCAAAGCTCTTAAAGTAAGGACGAGTAGTTTCAATTTGGAATACTGATTTAGCTGGAGAAAATAATTGTTCTTTATTTGCACTATTATACATATAGTATTCAACATTCGTTACATGTGAAGATTCATCTAAACGTGTTTTCTCATCAGATAAATAATTATTATAATTAGAAATATTATTAGTAGTAATTGTCGCTGGATCTAAGTCTGACATACGATAAAGTCCTGTCAACTGAATTTGACCACCTACTCCTAAATTAATTCCAGTTGCTTGTTTTTCATAATTCTCAAGATTAGAATTAATATCATTCATAAAATGTGTAATCAAACGATTTCTCAAATCTTGGAAAGTATAACTACTCCAAAAAGATTTTACCGTTCCACCATTATTGACTTTTTCAAATATTTTTTGACTACCAACAACAGACTTTCCTCCTAAAAATCCCTCTCCAAGATTATCGAATCCAGCCTCTGTAATCCCTAATTTTGTAGTAGTATTAATATAAAATTCATCCGAACTTGTTTTTTCTATATTAGATTTTTCATTCATTTGTTTCCCAGAAGCAGATGTTGCCGTGAGATGAGCACGAGCTCCAGTTAAATAAGATCCATACCGATCTGGACTTCCACCTCTCATTGTTAACCATACATCATTTCTTTCTGTATTATAACGTGTTGGTATTACAAAATTATTTTTATTAGCAGGATCTAAAATATACTGGTCAACTGTACTATCTTCCCCATAACCTAAAAGATTATTCATCACTTCTAAGTCAGATACTGAACCTCTTGTCCAACCACTTCCCCAGTTTTTATCAACTTTTTTCCAAATATTTGGTTGTTCCCCAACTGCTAATCTTGAAAAAAGATTTGGAACTTTTACAGCATGTTTTTGTCCATTTTTTTGATAATAAATAATCTCATAAGGTAGTTCAAAGGTTGTCTGTTGTCCAGTTTTCTCAGTTGCATTTGCAGCATTCCCTCTTTTATCGGTTACTTTATGATGATAGGAATAACGATCTTCAGGAGAATACCCAAATTTCTTCCAAAATTCTAATACCGTAGTATCCTCTGAAAGATCATCTCCATAAGTATTCTTTAATCGTGTAAATTGATTGGCATTAACAATGTCTTTAACTTTTTTAGTTAAAGTTTCTCCCAAATTTATAGATGGATCGTTATAATAGTTTTTACCCGTTACTAAATAATGAGGAGTCGATTGAGTAACCGGTAATTCTTCACTAGCAATACTTGTTGGAGTTTCCTCGTCAGTTACAGAACGTTTTTTTCTTACTAGTTGCTTATTATCTTCTTCCAATTTATTTTTTGGTAATTGTGTTCCTTCTTCTCGAACTTCTTGTGTAGAGGATTCTCCTATATTTTTATGACTATTCTCTTGTAACTTTAACTCTTTATGATTTTGTTGTTCCAAAGCTGTTGATAAGTTATTTTCTTCTTTTACATTAGAATTTTCATTTGAAATCTTGCTTGCACTCTCAGAAGTAGAATTTTCTGCACTAGTTGTTATTTTAACTTCATCCGCTACTACAGGTGTTTCTATTCTACCAATACAGAACTGCCCTATCACAACAGAAACAATTCCTACACTCAACTTACGAATTGAATGCCTTTTCATTTTTTCTAACCTCATATTATCTCCTCCAATTCAGTACTTAGTAAAACATTAAATCAAAAGATTATCTGTTCACGTGTCTTTTTGCTTTATACATAGTTATCGCTTTCTATTTTTATTTTTGTAATCAATTGCATACAATTATACAGTATATATTATACTCCTCTCCTCCCTTAAAAGTCAATGAAATCAGCTTCTATTACTCATTTTTTTAAGCTTACGTAACTTCTCAAACATCTCACACTTAATTCCACCATAAAAATCCGTTTTAGACTAATTTCCACTTTGGTCAGGCAAGTGGAAGTTACTTTGAGAAGTTACCAGAAAAATTTCATCAGCGTACTAATTTACTTTTTATTCATTTGTGTTTTTGTCATTATTTTTTATATTTATACTATATTATATATAAAATAGAAAACATACAATATAAATCTCCTAGAATTTTTATATTATACCTATTATATCTATTGTTACACTGTTCTCTATGTTGAATTTAGTACTTTATTCATTTTTATTGGATTATTTCCTTTTGCAGTTAACAATTCCCTTTCTGCTTTTTTTTTGATATAATAACCTTAACTATCATTCTATATGGAGGTTCTATGCGTTTTAATCAATATAGTTATATCACTTTTCCAAAAGAAAATATCTTATCTGAACTAAAAAAATATGGCTTTGATTTACAAAACACAGCCAATCCCAAGGAATTACTGGAAACTTTTTTACGTCGCTTATTTTTCACTTATGAGAACACCGACTATCCACTCTCCTGCTTAGCTATAGATAAAGAAACTAACATATTAACTTTTTTCAAATCTGACAAAGACTTGACAGCAGATATTTTTTATACTGTCGCCTTTCAACTTTTAGGCTTTTCTTATTTGGTTGACTTCGAAGATAGTGAAGCGTTTCGTAAGGAGACTGGATTTCCTATTGTATACGGTGACATGATTGAAAATCTCTATCAGTTACTCAATACTCGCACCAAAAAGGGGAATACCCTGATTGATCAGCTGGTAAGCGACGGTCTTATCCCTGAGGATAATGGCTATCACTACTTTAACGGCAAGAGTTTGGCTACTTTTTCTAGCCATGATGTCATTCGTGAAGTCGTTTACGTTGAGTCTCGTGTCGATACTGACCAAAAAGGCTTACCAGATCTAGTCAAGGTCAGCATTATTCGTCCTCGTTATGATGGACAAATCCCTGCTATCATGACAGCCAGCCCTTATCATCAGGGAACAAATGACAAGGCAAGCGATAAGGCTCTCTACAAGATGGAGGCCGAGCTTGAGGTTAAACCTGCTCATAAGATTGAACTAGAGGAACCTCAACTCAATCTCGTCCAACCTCAAGGCCAAGCTGAGCTTGTGTCAGAAGCTGAGGAAAAGCTAAGTCACATCAACTCTAGCTATACACTCAACGACTACTTCCTTCCACGAGGTTTTGCCAATCTCTATGTGTCAGGTGTTGGTACCAAAGACTCTACTGGTTTCATGACTAATGGCGACTACCAACAAATTGAGGCTTATAAAAATGTCATCGACTGGCTTAATGGTCGTTGTCGTGCCTTCACTGACCATACACGTCAGCGTCAAGTCAAAGCTAACTGGTCAAATGGAAAAGTTGCCACAACTGGACTTTCCTATCTTGGAACCATGTCCAATGGGCTTGCGACTACAGGTGTCGATGGTTTAGAGGTTATCATTGCTGAGGCTGGCATTTCTTCATGGTACAACTACTACCGTGAAAACGGTCTGGTGACTAGCCCAGGTGGTTATCCAGGTGAGGACTTTGACTCCCTTGCTGAACTAACCTACTCTCGTAATCTCTTGGCTGGCGACTATATCCGTGGCAATGAAGCTCACCAAGCTGACTTAGAAAAAGTAAAAGAGCAACTGGATCGCAAGACCGGCGACTATAACCAGTTTTGGCATGATCGCAACTACCTGCTCAATGCCCATAAGGTAAAATCAGAGGTTGTCTTTACCCACGGTTCACAGGATTGGAATGTCAAACCACTTCATGTTTACCAGATGTTCCATGCCCTTCCTGCTCACATAAACAAGCATCTCTTTTTCCACAATGGCGCCCATGTGTACATGAACAACTGGCAGTCCATTGACTTCCGTGAATCCATGAATGCCTTATTAACCAAGAAATTATTGGGACAAGATACAGATTTTCAACTTCCGACCGTTATCTGGCAGGACAATACTGCTCCTCAGACTTGGTTATCTCTTGATAACTTTGGTGAGCAAGAAAACTTTGAAACCTTCTCACTCGGTCAAGAAGAACAGGTCATTCAAAACCAGTACTCAGATAAGGATTTTGAACGTTATGGTAAGACCTACCAGACCTTCAATACGGAACTCTATCAAGGGAAAACAAATCAAATTACTATTGACCTTCCTGCGACTAAGGATCTTCACTTGAACGGTCGTGCCCAACTTAATCTTCGTATCAAATCCAGTACAAATAAGGGGCTCTTATCTGCCCAACTGCTAGAATTTGGACAGAAGAAATACCTACAACCTTATCCAGCTATTATCAGTGCTAAAACCATTGATAATGGACGCTACCACATGTTGGAAAATCTCTGTGAATTACCATTTAGACCAAATGCACAACGAGTCATGACAAAAGGTTACCTTAATTTACAAAATAGAAATGATTTACTGTTAGTAGAGGATGTTACTGCAGATGAATGGATGGATGTGCAATTTGAACTGCAACCTACTATTTATAAGCTAAAAGAAGGAGATACTCTTCGTTTAGTCCTCTATACGACTGACTTTGAAATCACCATCCGTGACAATACCGACTACCACCTGACTGTCGACCTCTCTCAGTCCACGCTTACCATACCTTGCTAAAAGGAGTTACATTATTATGAATAAATCAGAACACCGCCACCAACTCATACGCGCTCTTGTCGCAAAAAACAAGATTCATACACAGGCTGAATTGCAGTCCCTTCTTGCTGAGAACGACATTCAAGTGACCCAGGCAACCCTCTCACGCGACATCAAAAATATGAACCTATCAAAAGATAACGCTTATTATGTTCTTAATAATGGTTCCATCTCAAAATGGGAAAAACGTTTGGAAAACTATATGGAAGATGCCCTCATCATGTTGCGACCTATTCAGCACCAAGTCCTACTCAAAACTCTTCCTGGTCTAGCACAATCGTTCGCTACAATTATTGATGCTCTTGATTTCCAATATATTATCGCAACCCTTTGTGGCGATGATGTCTGTCTCATCATCTGCGAAGATGCAGAAGCTGCTCAAAAGTGCTTTGAAGAACTGAAAAAATTCGCCCCACCATTTTTCTTTGAAGAATAATAAATGACTACAACTAACAATTATGCTTTAAAAAAAACTGGTAGAAAGTCTTTAACATCAGAAAACGCATAGTATCAAGTGTTGAAAACCCTTGATACTATGCGTTTTGCTTTATCCTAGGAAGATTTATACTCTTCGAAAATCTCTTCAATCTCCGTCAACATCGCCTTGCCGTGGGTATGGTTACTGACTTCGTCAGTTTCATCTACAACCTCAAAACAGTGTTTTGAGCAGCCTGCAGCTAGTTTCCTAGTTTGATCTTTGATTTTCATTGAGTATTAATAGACTTGTTTGGTATTTTGAAAACTATATCGTATAGGTGTCGTCATGGATCCTTTTAGCTGATTTAAGGATACGAAAGCACAATACTATGACTCAATTGAAATGTTAAAATTCAATTTCTGACCACCTAATCCTGCTTCAAATAGTTATCGAACAAGTTTTATGATAGCTACCTTGTTAGGATGCTCTTATTTTTTATCAGACAAAACAAAAGGATTAAGGAAGTGAATTTCCTTAATCCAATAGTCTCTTAAGCCTGACGTTGTCCGAAATCTGCAATCATCTGCTCCATTTCTTGTCGACTCGGAGTTGTCAGCATATAAAGGTAATCTCCTTGAAGTTCCGCAAAGGCCTCTGGCATGATTTTTTTAACCTTGAACTGCTGACTGTATTTGGCAAGCAAGTCCTCTTCTGAATAGACATAGTGAGCATTTGCACGACGTGATGTAGCCAAACAATACTGAGGTTCAAACTCTGACGCTGGGAACTCTTCTCCTGCGACTATAGCTGCGTAGCCACGATAGAGGTCCAAGGAATGAGCAAAATTATAAACATCGATAGTGAAACCACCTGCAGGACGGTTATTGTACTCGATGGCAATGTAATCATCCCCTTCACGGAAGAACTCAATATGGAAGAACCGTTCTTTCATACCAAATTCCTTGACAATTGCCTCACCATATTTACGTAATTTGGGATCCATATCCTTGAGCACGTAATAAGAATTGTCCATCTTATAAATCATGAGATCAAGCGGTGTATAGGCGTAGTCAAATGTTGTTGAGAAGACAATCTTTCCATCCTTGTCCACGAGCCCGTCAAAGGTACAGATTTCACTAGAAGTAACAAATTTTTCAAAGAAATAAACGGTCGAATGGTCCCATTCTTGCTTGAAGTGATTGATATCGTCTTCTGTTTCAAGCTTAAAGGTCGCGGCTGCTCCCACTCCATTGTCAGGTTTGGCAATCATTGGAAGGCCGATTTCGTTCACTGCTTTATCAACATCTGCTTCCGTCTTGATAACAGCTCCAGGGACCACGGGGACACCTGCTTTTTTGAAAAGTTTCTTCATTTCAGACTTAAATTTCGTCTTTTTGAGATCCTCTGGTTTGGCACCAAAAACATTGAATTGCTCACGAAGACTTGCATCTAACTCAAGCCAGTATTCATTATGAGACTCAATGCGATCAATTGGACCATGTTTATAGAAAAGGAAAGCAACTGCTCTCTTGACTTCATCTATATTTTCAAGATTATCTACACGGAAATACTCGGTCAGGCTATTGCGCAAGGACTCATCCAATTGCTCGTAAGGCTCCTGACCAATTCCCAAGACCGTGATGCCTTTATTGGCTAGCTCAATTGTAAACTGTTGAAAATTTTGTGGATAGTAGGGAGAAATAACAAGGTAATTCATAGGTAACTCCTTTTATAAATAGAGATTTCCAAGGAAATAAGGCATTTGTCTGCGCCACCATTCCCAGTCGTGGGCGACATCGTGTCCCCATTCAGCAAACCAGGCTGGAATTTGTTTCTGGTCAAAGGCTTCTTTGAGCTTGTAGAAAGATGGTAGACCGTCTTGTTCCCAAGCACCAAGACCCGTACACAGCACAATCTCTGCCTGACGATAACGGTCAATAAACCAGCCGTCGTTCTGGTTCCAGATATAATCTACTGGCGAGTTTTGGTAAATAGCATCGTCATTGTAGTAATCGCCGACAAAGAAACGTGCGTCGTAAACGCCACTGAGAGCTATCACCTTGGTAAAGACATCTGGATGCTGAAGGAAGAAATTGAGTGCATGGTAGGCGCCCATTGAGCAACCTGTCGTCATCATTCCATCAAACCAACCCGTCTTGTGCTTAATAAAAGGAATGGCCTCCTCAATCACATAGCGCTCATAGGCGCGATGCATCTCCGCTTGGTCGTGACCGTTTTTCCAAGTGGCCAACCAGCTCTCACTGTCTACACTGGATAGGGTAAAGAACTGAACACGGCCTTCCTCGATAAAGGAGGCACAGGCATCAATCATGCCAAAATCATAGTATTCGTTGTGACTACCACCTGATGAAGCAAAGACCACAACTGGAATCCCAGCATGTCCATAACGGTTGAGGTACATTTCACGGTTGAGATGGCCACTCCAGTGGCTAAGATGTTCAATATGCATATTTTCTCCTTTCTTACTTTACCAGTTTTCTGCAAAAAAACTCAGACAGTCTGGTAAATTCTCCGACCAAGGGATTTCACTATGGATGGCACCAGACTGAACTTTTAAGACAAGATTGCCCAAGTGTACCCCACCTGCTATCAAATCATGGTAATAGCGAAGAGACGAATCGATATATGCTTGTTTGATATTACCAGCCATCAGGGTCTTGTCCGTATCATCTGCTTCTTCAGTTCCAACATAGATAAAGATACGCTGGTCAGGCGATAGTTTCTTGCGTTCAATATAGCGATTAAAGGCTTCTTGATGGAGCCAGTTAGCAGATGAAAAGACCCCGAGACATCCAATTTGATCTTGGTATTCCAAACCGATAAACTGGGTAATATTACCGCCTAGTGAGGAGCCAATCATAGCCGTATGCTGGCGGTCAGCTTTGGTACGGTAGGTCTCATCGATAAAAGGTTTGACCACCTCCATGACAAACTCGGCATACTCCACACCATTACCGCCAAACTGCTGCCCCGGAATAGGAGATTCTTGGAACTTCCAAGCCGCATACTCATTCATCCGCCCCATACCATCATTGTCAATGGCGACGACAATCATGCGACTGATATCAGGATTACGCTTAATAGCTGGGATAATCTTCCATGAATGGCCAATGAAAGACTCCTTGCTATAAAAAACATTTTGCCCGTCATGAAAGTAAACAACAGGATAGGAACGATCCGTGTCTTTCTCATAATCTTTAGGCAGAAGAACACGTACACGGCGTTCCTTACCTGTATAAGGAACCTTGAGTTTGTGTTCTTTCATTTTTAAATAAAAGTAGGATTGATTCATTATCAGAAAACTCTCTATATTCAAAATTTTATTTTATTATATCACAATTATAGAAAAAAAGTCAGTTTTTCTTCCGTTTTTGGGATTAAAAACTAACTTTTTCATTTATTTTTCTAAATTCTTTTGGATTTTCTGATTAGAGCAAATTATCAATCAAGTCATCGACTTCATCTTTTTCAGCTTGAGGTGTAATCTCAGTAATCATGATTCCAGCCACTGCTCGCTCAACCAAACCTTCAACATCCATACGTTTTTCATACTGTTCTGCATTTTTAATCTTAGGATTGGTCTTAGGACGGTCAGGTGCAAAAATGGTACAACAGTCTTCAAAAGGCTGGATAGAAATTTCAAAGGTGTCAATTTCCTGAGCAATGTCAATGATTTCCAACTTATCCATTGTCACAACTGGACGGATGATGGGAGTGTTGGTAACTGCATTGATAGCCTGCATGCTCTCCAAGGTTTGGCTGGCTACTTGACCTAGGCTTTCCCCATTGATGATAACTAAACCATTTCGTACCTCACGAATACGATCTGTAATACGCATCATAAAACGTCGTGTCAAGGTCATGAGGTAGGCTTCTGGCGCTTTAGCCTTGATTTCCTCTTGAATCTCTGTAAAAGGAACCTCGATAAACTGGATATTTCCACCAAACTTGGTCAATTTTCGAGTCAAATCTTGGGCTTTTTTTAGGGCACCAGGACTAGTGTAAGGTGGGCTGGCAAAATGAACAGCTTCAATATCCACTCCACGCTTAAGAGCAAGATAACCTGCTACAGGTGAGTCAATCCCTCCTGACAACATGAGCATCCCTTTACCTGAAGTTCCAACTGGCAAACCACCAGCCCCACGAATAGTTTCATAAGAAAGATAGGCTGCTTCTTCACGGATTTCCACCTGAAGATTGATGTCAGGACTTTTCATTCGAGCTTGCACATTTGGAATGGCTTCGAAAACAGCTCCTCCAAGTGTTTGATTGAGTTGACGACTATCCAACTCAAAGTTGTGGTCGCTACGCTTGCTAGAAATTTTAAAGGTCATACCATCCTTGTAGATGTCCTGCATAATCTCTTGGACAGCAGACTTCAGAACTTCTACAGATTTTTCAACCTTATAAACAGGGGAAAAGTTTTGAATTCCAAAAACTTGTTTGAGCGATTCTGCTACTGCTGTGTAATCTGCTCCATTGAGGTAAGCGTGGGCACGGTCGCGATCTGCTGTTACCTTAACTTGGGGATAGATAGACAAAACGTCTGAAATATTATTACGAAGTTTATTGATGAAACGCATACGGTTTTTACCCTTGGTTGACAGCTCACCGTAGCGAATCATAATTTCTGAGTACTGCATAAATGCTCCTATCTTACTTTTCTAGTTTGATTATAAATTAATTTTAGCTTGGTCAAAAACTGCTCGACCTGACTCATATCATTTTCAAGGTCTAGGCTTAGACGCACAGCTGACTGGGCCTTATCTTTATCCACTCCCATAGCAATCAAGGTACCTGCAGGTTTCCCTGCCTTGGACGAACAAGCAGAGGTCGTTGAGATGAAAATATCATAGTCTTCAAAAGCGTGAACGATGACTTCACCACGAACACCCTTGATTCCAAAAGTCAGGATATGAGGGGCAAAGTCTTCCTCATCTGAAAAGACAAAAATATCCGGATAGTCCAGAAGTGCTTGACGAATCACTGCCTTCATCTGTCCAGTCTTGCTTGTAAAGAAATCTAGCTTCTCCATAGACAAACGAAGGGCCTTGGCTGTCGCTGCAATTCCTGCCACATTTTCAGTTGTCGAACGATAATCACGCTCCTGACCACCACCTGTTAAAAGAGGCGTAATCTTCTTGCCAGACTTGATATAGACAAAACCAACACCACGAACCCCGTGGAACTTGTGACTAGAGAAAGTCGCAAAATCCACTCGTTCTGTCAGATACTTTTCAGTCGGAATCTTGGCAAGCGCCTGAACCGCATCAACGTGGAAGGAAATAGTCGGCTTGTCTGCTAACAGTTCTGAAATAGCTTGAATAGGTTGAATCGAGCCAATTTCATTGTTCACAGCCATGATAGAAACAAGGGTCGTATCAGGTCGTATCAAATCTGCCAGCGCCTCAACATCCACAAATCCTTTCTCATCTACCGGAGCAAAATCCACTTCAAATTCTTGACTTTTCAACCAAAGAGCTGATTCCTTGACTGCCGGATGTTCAATGGCTGATACAATGATGTGCTTTCCAAACTGAGCCTTTTCAAAGGCCACACCCTTGATGACCCAGTTATCTCCTTCTGTCCCACCAGAAGTAAAGAAGATTTCATCGCTTTTCTTACCGATTAAATCTGCAATCTGTTGCCGAGAAGCATCTAAGATTCGTGTTGCCTGGTCTCCCAAACGATGGAGACTAGATGGATTTCCTAAAATTTTTGAAGCGACCTGCATATAGGTTTCAAGTGCTTCAGGATAGGGCTTGGTCGTCGCCGAATTATCAAAGTAAATCATGTTTTCTCACGCTTTCTAAAATAACTCCTTCTATTGTATCATGAAACGGAGCCTGCGACAAGAAAGGGCAATTCCTCTTTTTTTAAGATTTTTTTAAAGAAATGCGGTATAATAAATTTTAATTAAAGGAGAGAATGCATGTCTAATTATCGTAGAACTTCAAAACCAAAAACAGAACACATCAAAAAAGGCTTTACAGTCTTTCAAAAAATCGTTGCGACTATCGCTAGTATCCTTGGCTTAATTACCGCAAGTATCACTATCATGAACGCCTTGGATAATAACAAAAATACTAAAAAAGAACCTACGACAACCCAGACGACAACCATTGTCAAAGAAATTCAAAAAGAATCCCCTAAGGAAAACACTAGTCCCAATAAAGAAACTAACACCACTCAAGAAAAAACACAGCAAGAGGAAACACCAAAAGCCAGCGTCAAGGAAGAGAAAAAAGAAGAGCAGAAAACATCAACTCAGGATTCTTCTGCTCCTGCTCCAAGTAAACCTGCTACTGAAAATGAAAAACAGTCCAATAATACACCAACTTCGGAAAATAAAACTAATCAATAATCACTAAAATAGCTTCCCTCCAAACTTGGAAAGAAGCTATTTTTTATTGTTGCAATACTTTTCTTGGTTTGGTACCTTCAGCTGGACCGATGACACCTGCCATCTCAAGCTCTTCCATGAGGCGGGTCGCACGGTTAAATCCAACTGATAAACGACGCTGAATCATAGATGCGCTAGCTTTCTGGGTTTCGATCACCAAAGCCTTGGCTTCTTCAAAGAGCGGATCACCACCAGATTCACCATCTGAAAATTCTCCTTCATTTTCAGAAACCTCACCGGGATCAAAACTCTCATCGTAGTCCGCATCTGCTTGAACCTTAATGAAGTTTACGATGCGCTCGACATCATCATCCGAGATAAAGGAGCCTTGGAGACGAACTGGATGATTTTCATCAATTGGTTTAAAAAGCATATCTCCACGTCCAAGCAGTTTTTCCGCTCCATTTTCATCCAAGATGGTGCGCGAGTCTGTACCTGATGATACCGCAAAAGCCACTCGAGATGGGACATTAGCCTTGATCAGACCAGAGATGACATCAACTGATGGACGCTGGGTTGCAAGAATCATGTGGATACCTGCAGCCCGCGCCTTCTGCCCAAGACGAATGATGGCATCTTCCACTTCCTTGCTGGCAACCATCATGAGGTCAGCCAACTCATCCACAATCACGACAATGAGCGGTAGCGGAATTTGCTTGTACTCAGACTGGACATTGAACTCTTCTACCTTGGCATTAAAACCTGCAATATTCCGAACTCCCACCTTGGCAAAGAGTTCATAACGATTTTCCATTTCATCCACGACCTTTTGCAAAGCCTTGCTGGCCTTACGTGGATTGGTCACGACTGGAATCAAGAGGTGGGGAATATCATTGTAAACAGACAACTCAACCATCTTGGGATCGACCATCATAAATTTAACTTGGTCAGGTCTCGCCTTCATGAGGATGCTAGCGATAATGCCGTTAACAGCTACTGACTTCCCTGAACCCGTTGAACCTGCAACTAGCAAGTGGGGCATTTTAGAAAGGTCAAAAGCTCTTGCAGTGCCATTAACCGCCTTTCCTAGAGGAATTTCCAAGAGATTTTCTGCTTTCGTTTGAGATTGTTCCCATAGTTCGCGGAAAGAAACTGTCGCAATTTCAGAGTTGGGTACTTCGATTCCGACTAGAGATTTCCCTGGGATAGGTGCTTCGATTCGGACATCCTTGGCCGCCAAGGCTAGAGCGAGGTCATCTGCTAGATTGGAAATGCGGTTGACCCGTACTCCAACTGCTGGCTTGACTTCATACTTGGTCACTGATGGCCCAATTTCAGCCCGTTCAACTGTTACCTTGATACCAAAGCTAGCAAAGGTTTCTTCTAGGATTTTGATATTTTCCCGGACGATTTTCTTCTCTTTAGACTGATCCTTGGGTTTATCTGGGGCAAAGAGTTGTAAGCTTGGAAGTTTGTATTCGAGGGCTTCCTTGGCTGAAAAATCGACCTGAACATCTTCGTCATCAGAGCCATCTTCCTGCTCAGGGAATTCAAGTTCGGCTTGAGGCAGGATGATTTCTGGTTCCACCCAGTCTTCTTCTGGAACAGGAGGAACGTCAAGCACAACATCTGCTGTCAGAATTTCACCCGTTTCCATATCAATAGGAGGCAAATCGAGTAAGGCCTTTTCGGTCTCTTCTTGTTCTAATCTAGCCTCTTCCTCAGCCTTTTGGCGAGCTTTTTCTTCTTGTTTGACAAAGCGTTCCTCTTTTCGACGCTCATGTCCTTCCCACCATTTAGCAAAGCCTCTACTGAAAAATTCAGCAATATCGTAAACAGACCAAGGACTGACTAGGAGGGCACCCACTAAAATCAAGATAGAACCAATAAAGTAAGTGCCGATATTTGAAAAGAGAAAGGAGGTTGGAATATAAAGAGCGACACCAATCAAGCCCCCTCCAGCAAAACTGGTCGTTCGAAAACCAGTTAAATCCGTCACAACCTGCGCCATGGTTCCTTTTAGGACCGACTTGTCCAAACCATATTTCCAAACTAAATAGGTTTCAAAAATCAAGAGCAAACCTGCAAATATTGTAAAAAATCCTGATAAGAGTCCTTCCTGTTTTCGTATCCACTTGAAAAAGAAGAGGTGGAGCAGGATACCAAATATTGCCAGATAAGCTAAGCTACCCACCAGCAAGCGAATTAAATTGTAAAGAGTGATACCTGCAGCCCCTAATTTGAAGGCTGCGAAAATCAATAAAAGTGCGATTCCCAACGAAATCAACATTCGTTGAATCGCTTCTTTTCTTTCGACTTCTGCTTTAGACGGTCTCCGTCTTGTTTTACTTGTATTCTTGTTTGCCATTCTTCTATTATACCATATTTCACAGGCATTTCGGAAAGAGAAAAAGACTGCACCAAACGGTACAATCTTTTCATTTTTCTATTTTTTATGCTTGTGGTTTGCGTAGGTAACCATAGACCACACCACTTACGATTGCTCCTACCAGGACAGCAACGAGGTAAAGGAGAGCATTTGAAGTAAGGGCGATAACGAAAATTCCTCCGTGTGGTGCCATGAGTTTGATACCAGTAAGACCAACAAGACCTCCTGCTACTGCTGAACCAAGGATAAAGCTTGGGATAGCACGAGCTGGGTCAGCGGCACCAAATGGAATTGCTCCCTCAGTGATAAATGACAAGCCCATGATGATGTTTGTCAAACCAGAGTTGCGTTCTTCCTTAGTAAATTTGTCTTTAAAGAGAAGAGTTGCAACAAAGATTGCAAGTGGTGGCACCATTCCTCCAGCCATAACTGCTGCCATGGCTACAGAACCACCTGAAGAAACAGTCGCTGCAAGCGTACCTGTACCAAAGACATAGGCAGCTTTGTTAACTGGTCCACCCATGTCAACAGCCATCATTCCACCAAGGACGATACCGAGAAGGACAGCTGAACCACCTCCAAGACCGCCTAGGAAGTCATTCATAGCAGTGTTGATTGCTGCCATCGGGATGTTAACAGCTAGCATGACAAATCCTGTCAAGATTGTCCCAAGAAGTGGCAAGAGAAGGATTGATTTAGCACCTTCAAGTGAACGTGGAACTTTGACATATTTCTTGATAGCAAGAACCAAAGCACCTGCGATAAATCCACCAACAAGGGCACCTAGGAAACCAGATGAGACACCTGCAAGAGTTGAAGTTGCTTCACCACCTGCGGCATAAGGGATTTTACCAAAGGCAAAACCTTCTTTGGCAATAGCACCAGCCACGAAACCTGCTACCAAACCTGGTTTTTCAGCGATAGAGTAGGCAACATAACCTGCAAAGACTGGAAGCATCAAGCCAAAGGCTGCACCACCAATTTTCATGAACATAGAAGCTAGTTCATGGTAGGAACCAAGACTACCAAGATTTTCATTTGGAACACCCAAAGCACCGTCAATCAAGAAGGCAAGGGCAATCATGATACCTCCACCGATAACGAATGGCAACATTTGAGATACACCACTCATCAAGTGTTTGTAGAAGGCACCACCAAGACTTTGTTTTTCGTTAGAGGCTGTTGCAGCTTTTGCACCGTTTGCAGCACGGTAGATTTCAGCATCCCCAGAAAGAGCCATGTTGATCAACTCTTCTGTCTTACGGATACCGTCAGCAACTGGACGATTGATCAATGCTTTACCATCGAAACGATCCATTTCAACTGCCTTGTCTGCTGCGATGATAACAGCTTTAGCCTTACGAATGTCTTCCGCAGTTAGTTGGTTACCAACACCACTGGCACCGTTGGTTTCGACCTTAATTCCAACACCCATTTCAGCAGCCACTTTTTGAAGAGCTTCTTGGGCCATGTAAGTGTGGGCAATACCTGTTGTACAAGCTGTAACAGCTGCGATAAAGTCACCAGTTTCATTGGCAGGCGCTTGAACAGGCTCTTCAGTTTTTTCTGAAGCTTGGTCAAAAAGTTCAATGACTTGGTCAGCTGATGTTGCTTGACGAAGTTTGTCAGCAAAACCGTCTTTCATCAAGTATTGAGACAATTCTGCCAAGGCTGCCAAGTGGGTATCATTGGCACCTTCTGGAGCTGCAATCATAAAAAAGAGGTCGGTTGGTTGCCCATCTAAACTTTCGTAATTAACACCCTTGTTTGACTTAGCAAAGAGAACTGTCGCTTCTTTGACAGCAGCGTTTTTGCTGTGAGGCATTGCGATACCATCTCCTAAACCAGTAGAAGTCAAGGCTTCACGCGCCAAAATGCCTTCTTTAAAGGTTTCAAAATCTGTCACATAACCGTGCTCTGTCAAACTTTTAATCATCTCTTCAATGACAGCTGTTTTTTCAGTTGCCTGCAAATCCAGCAACATAACATCTTTTCTCAATAGGTCTTGAATTTTCATCGTTTTTCTACCTCAACTTTTTCATATGTTTCTTTAATAAATTCTGCTGTTGCCAAATCATCTGAGAAGGTGGTTGCCGTTCCGCAAGCCACTCCCCATTTGAAGGATTCTACTGCGTCTTTTGATTTGACAAATTCACCTGTGAATCCGGCAACCATAGAATCACCAGCTCCGACTGAATTTTTGACTGTCCCTTTGATTGGTTTAGCAAAGTAAGCTCCCTCAGATGTGACAAGAAGGGCACCGTCACCAGCCATAGAGATAATGACGTTTTGAGCACCTTTAGCCAGTAACTCTCGAGCATATTTCTCAATTTGGTCCAAACTGTCAAGTTTAACCCCAAAGATAGCTCCAAGTTCATGATTATTTGGTTTAACCAATAGTGGCTGGTAGTCCAAACTATCAATCAAGGTCTGTCCTTCAAAGTCACAAACCACTTGCGCACCAGTCTTGCGTGTCAAGGCAATCAAATCCTTGTAGATGACATTGCCTAGATTTTTAGCACTTGAACCAGCAAAGACAACTGTATCTTCTGCTGTCAGACTTGAAAGAATGGCTTTTAACTCTTCAAGTTGTTCGGGCTCAACAGTTGGACCCGTTCCGTTGATTTCTGTTTCTTGGTCTGCTTTGATTTTAACATTGATACGAGTATCTTCTGCCACTTGGACAAAACGTGTCTCGATTTCTTCCTTTGCCAAAGTATCTGTGATAAATTTACCAGTAAAGCCACCGATAAATCCCGTCGCTGTATTGGGAATACCCAAGCGTTTCAAGACACGACTGACATTGATTCCTTTCCCACCAGCAAACTTATCATCACTGTCCATACGATTGACACTACCGACTTGGACTTGGTCCAAACGAACGATATAGTCAATGGATGGATTGAGTGTGACTGTATAAATCATACTTCTATTACCTCCGTTTTCTCCTTAATAACCTGCAAGAGATCATGCCCTTGACTTGTGATAACAATAGCGCGTTTGAGTGGTGCTACCTTTGCAAAGCAAGTTTGTCCAATCTTAGACGAATCCACCAAGACATAGGTCTGTTTGGCATTCTCTAAAATAGCACGCTTCACAGCTCCCTCCTCCATATCAGGAGTTGTATAATAGCCATCGTCCACACCATTCATCCCGATAAAGGCACGGTCAAAGTGCAATTGGTTAATCTGGTTAAGAGCAACGCCCCCGATGCTCGCATCTGTCGCCATCTTGACACTTCCTCCAACCATGACAGTTGGAATCTGCTTTTCAACCAACTGAGCTGCATGGTGAATGGAGTTGGTCACAACTGTAACATTCTTATTGACCAATTCATGAATTAAAAAGGCTGTCGTTGTTCCAGCATCGATAAAGATGACATCTTGTTCCTTGATAAGAGAGGCTGCTTTCTGAGCCAGCAACTTCTTCTCTTGAAGGTTTTTGACAGATTTTTCTTGAATGGTTTCTTCTTCCTGCAAGGAATGAGGCAATTCTGCTCCACCATGCACGCGACGAAGCTTGTTTTCTGCTTCCAATTCATCCAAGTCTCTTCGAACCGTTGATTCTGAGGTCTCTAGCAAACTAACTAATTTTTCTAGAGAAATTACATGATGTTGATTTAACTCCTCTAAAATCAGTTGCTTCCGCTCTGTTTTTAACACCGAATCACCTCCTGTTATCGTTTACACTATTCATTCTATCACACTTTCTTTTAAAGTCAAGCATTTTTTATCATTTTCTTTCAAATTCTATCATTTTTCTTATTTTCAGAATTTTTATTGCAAGATAAGAGCCTTTATGGTAGACTATTTGAGTAAGTATTGGAAGATTACTCAAGAGGCTTAAGAGGCCGTGTTGGAAACGCGGTAGGCGTGTAACAGCGTGCGTGGGTTCGAATCCCATGTCTTCCGTTTATTTTAAAAAAGATACCCAAGAAATCTTGGGTATCTTTTTTCTTATATGCTTGTTTTATAACTCGGGTGAATTTCTTAGAAAATATCAAATAACAATTTCACATTGAGAATTGTTAAGATAATGGAAACAATATAACCAAGGATGGTATTCCATTTAGCATTGGTAAATTCGCCCATCAGTGATTTCTTAGAAGTTAAATAAATCAAAGGGAAGATTGAAAACGGAAGAGCGATTGAAAGAAAGACCTGTGAATAGACCAATAACTGATCCAAGGTTTTTTCCTGATGACCAAACAGAACTGCAACTATCATGACAGGTAGCAAGGCAAAGAGGCGAGTCGCCAAACGAATGAACCATTGAGGCAATCTCATATGCAAGAAACCTTCCATAACGATTTGTCCAGTCAAGGTACCCGTAATTGTCGAATTCTGACCACTGGCTAATAAAGCCAAGGCAAACAAGGTTGATAAGGTCGAGCTAGCTATAGCTCCTGCAATAGTAGAATCCTGCAAGGCATTATACATTTGAGAGAAGGCAGAAATCTCGGATGCATGGCCGAAAAAGAGAGCCGCTCCTAAGATCAAAAGAAGGGAGTTAACGACAAAGGCCAAGGATAACTCGAGATTAGAATCCCAGGTCATAAAGCGTACGGCTTTTCGAACATCATTTTTGTCCTTGTGATTGATTTTACGAGTCTGTGACAAGGATGAATGCAAATAGAGGTTATGAGGCATAACAGTTGCTCCTACGATCCCTAGTGCCAAGGTTAATTGACTTTCATGCCCTGGCAAAGGACTTTTAAATAAGGTTGCATTCGGTAGATAACCCTCAACGATTCCTTGGAAGCTTGGATGTGACAAGGCTACAAGATAGGTAAAAATTGCTAGAATGGTTAAAATCAGTGTTGTCACAATAGCTTCAATCTTCTTAAAGCCAAATTTCATCAGAAGCAATAAGAGAAAAACATCCAACACGGTCAAGAGGATGGCTATCATAATCGGAATCTTAAAGAGAAGATTGAGAGCAATCGCTGAACCTAGAACTTCTGCCAGATCTGTCGCCATCAAGGCTAATTCTAAAATCACCCATAGACTATAACGAAGCCATTTAGGTGAATGATGAGCCGTTGCTTGAGCCAGGTCCATCTGGGTTACAATACCAAGCTTTCCTGCCATCTGCTGAAGTTGCATGGCAATGAGAGATGAAATCAAGATAACAAACAAGAGACTATACTTATAGGAAGCACCACCGACTACACTGGTAATCCAGTTTCCTGGATCCATATAACCAACTGCGACAAGAGCACCCGGACCTAAAAAGGCCTTTAAATTTTGCCAGAAATGATTGTTATTTGGAGTATCGATAGATTGATTAATCTCAGAGAGTGACACTTTTTTATGAGAAGACATAGATACTTACCTCTTTCTAAACCTACTTTTTCATTATTTTCTATTAGAGAAAAATAAGATTGACTTTAAACTATTAAAACAATGAAAACTATATGAAAAACATTTAGTTTTTTCATTATTTTTCTTAAGGCACCTTAATTATAACAGAAAATATGATAAAAACTTAAGAAAATTCAGGACTTGATTTAATATTTAGGATACAACAAAATGTTGTATCTTTTTTTGCAAAAGAATACCAAGGAATACCAAAGATAAAAATAAAAAACGTTGATTTAACAACGTTTTACCAAGGAATGCAAAAGAATGCAAAGGAATAATGGAGCCGGTGGGAGTCGAACCCACGTCCAAACACCTGCCAACATATTTGTCTACAACCATAGGTTATGTATTATTTTAACAATCCCTCGACACATAACTCAAGCCTAGAAACTGCGAGTCTATCAATCTCTTATCAAGCCGCTAGACAAGACTTAATCGTATCTCGCTAATAATAAGACCTGTCATTGAACACGAGCAATCCAAATCGGGTCACGCCTGCTGGTTTTTAGGCAGCTAGAGCGTAAGAAGTGTTATTTTTTGCAGTTATATTTAACTGAGCGTTTACGTCGCCACACGAGTCGCAAAATATGCCTCATAATGCCTGTCGAATCCGTAACGACCCCAAAAGACAATAAAACCATTATACCTTATCTAACTCAAAAATGCAAAAAGGAAATCACTTACCTAAAAAAGATACTATTCGAGAAATTTAGCAAACTGGGAGACTAACTACAACTTTCTCAGTGCATAACTTTACGATTGTGAATAGAACTTACGAAATCCAATTAACACATACCTAAGATAAAGCTATCTGTTTTGAAGAAATTCACTAAGAAAATTATTCTAAAATACTTTCAGATGAGAATTTTCCTACTCTCTTTATTTCAATTCATTTGAGTTTAAAAACTATAAAATCAATCCTTATATTATTCGGACTACGTTTTACTTGTTGTGCTAAAATAAATAAATTTCATTCAAACTTTAATAGACTATGAAAACCAGTGGAACTTACCCTGACACGGAATTCCACTGGTTTTTCGATTTTTATCAGATTAACTTCTACTATTCTTAGCTGTGAAAATTAGTTTAGGACTTTAACTTATTTTCAATCTTCTAATCTAAAGGCCACTTCCAGTAAAGAAAAATCAGGGTTCTCCTGACTTTTACTTAGCTAATTCTCTTTCTCGTTCTTTCATTATTTTATGATTTTCATACAAACGGGATAAGAACTTAGAAATTTCTTTTAAGATAGAATAGGTTGGCACTGCGACAATCATTCCAACTACACCATAGATATTGCTTGACAACAAAAGTAAAACTAAAATCGTGATTGGATGAACCTTCATAACACTTCCTACGATTCGAGGATATAAGATATTACCATCTACCTGCTGAACAACAAGCATATAAATCACTGCAATCAGCATTCTATGGGGATCAGTGAATATATTTGCGATGATCATAGGAATCAGACCAATACTTGGCCCCACATAAGGAATTAAATTGGCTACACCAGAAAAAATAGCAAAAACTAAAGCATATTTTAAACCAATAATACTATAGCCAATATAAGCTAAACAACCTATAATGATTGCGTCAATCGAAACTCCACTAATATAGCGAGCAATCGTCGCATTCAAATTCTTTAAGAGGCCTGCAATATGCAAACGATCCCTCTTTAGAATCGTTCTTTCAAGCATGGGCAAGAATTTATGTCCATCTAGTAAGAAATAAACCAAAAAAACTGGAGTCATAATCAAAATCAAAACAGTACTGATAAGAGCTGACAAGACGCTCCCCACACTATTTGATACGCTATTTAGGATCTTTTGAAGAATATCAACATAGGATAAGTTTAACTGCTGAATTGTAGCTTCTACATCCAAATTCTGGAGCGCAGGGTAATTAGATAAGTCTATGATTAAGTCTTGTACTCGACTATAAATAGTTTGACTAGATATAATCAAGCTAGATAACTGATTAATCAAAATAGGTAAGAGATAGACAACACCTATGACCATTCCCCAGACCAAAGCACACAAGGTAATTAAAATACCAAGTAAACGATTGAGTTTACAGACTTTATTTAAGAAAGTAACAATAGGGTTTGTCAAATAATAAAGAAAGCCCCCTAATAAAAATGGAATCATAATTGTATTAAGCACGCTAACAAAAGGGTTAATCAAAGACCCCATCTGTCTCCATAGGTAAAAGATGAGGGTTAAGAGTAAAATTTCTGTGGTCCAAAAAAATAATTTATTTCTACGAAACATGAGTTACCTCCCTCACTCTATTTTACCATATTTTCAAAAAGCTTAACGGATGAATTATTAAAGCAAGAATATTTTTTTTCTTTATGATAGAATAAGACTACTATGAAAAAAATATTTTTAACTTTATTAACTGTCTCCCTTTTAGGAGGTGCTTCTACTGCTGTTGCTCAAGATTTTACCATTGCCGCTAAACATGCGATTGCTGTTGAGGCAAATACTGGTAAAATTCTCTATGAGAAGGATGCAACGCAACCTGTCGAAATTGCTTCCATAACAAAATTGATTACTGTTTATCTGGTCTATGAAGCTCTGGAAAAGGGAAGTATTACCCTCTCCACTCCTGTAGATATTTCTGACTATCCTTATCAATTGACAACAAATTCTGAAGCCAGTAATGTTCCTATGGAGGCCCGTAATTATACTGTCGAAGAGTTGCTTGAAGCAACCCTGGTATCTAGTGCCAACAGCGCCGCTATTGCCCTAGCTGAGAAAATTGCTGGCTCTGAAAAAAACTTCGTTGATATGATGCGGGCCAAACTCCTGGAATGGGGAATCAAAGATGCCACGGTTGTCAATACAACTGGTCTGAACAACGAAACTCTCGGAGATAACATTTACCCAGGGTCTAATAAAGATGATGAAAATAAGCTCAGTGCTTATGATGTCGCTATCGTTGCCCGCAACCTCATCAAAAAATACCCACAAGTCTTGGAAATCACCAAAAAACCTTCTTCTACTTTTGCTGGAATGACAATTACTTCAACCAACTACATGTTAGAAGGTATGCCTGCTTACCGTGGTGGTTTTGATGGGCTAAAAACAGGAACAACAGATAAGGCTGGAGAGTCTTTTGTTGGTACTACTGTCGAAAAAGGCATGAGAGTCATCACAGTTGTTTTAAATGCAGACCATCAAGACAATAATCCCTACGCTCGGTTTACAGCTACATCTTCCCTAATGGATTATATTTCTTCTACATTTACACTTCGCAAAATCGTTCAGCAAGGCGATGCCTATCAAGATAGCAAAGCCCCTGTACAAGATGGAAAAGAAGATACGGTCACTGCAGTGGCCCCAGAGGATATCTATCTAATTGAGCGTATTGGGAATCAATCTTCCCAATCTGTTCAATTCACACCTGATTCCAAAGCAATCCCAGCACCACTTGAAGCTGGAACAGTGGTTGGCCATCTGACTTACGAAGACAAGGACTTGATCGGTCAAGGTTACATTACCACAGAACGTCCTAGTTTTGAAATGGTAGCAGAAAAGAATGTTGAAAAAGCCTTCTTCTTAAAAGTTTGGTGGAATCAGTTTATCCGATTTGTTAATGAGAAATTATAAAAAAATCGCGGTTTAAAATCGCGATTTTTTATTACAAATTCATCTTCAAGATCCTTGATTGGGGGTAAATCTAAAAACAAATTTTAACCGACTGATCCTTCCATTTCATAGCTAATCAAGCGGTTTAGCTCAACAGCATATTCCATTGGAAGCTCTTTTGTGAAGGGTTCTACAAATCCCATAACAATCATCTCAGTTGCCTCAGATTCTGACAATCCACGGCTCATGAGATAATAGAGTTGTTCTTCAGAAATCTTAGATACCTTAGCTTCGTGTTCCAAAGCTACTTGCGAGTTGTGAATTTCATTAAACGGAATGGTATCTGATGCTGACAAGTCATCCATGATAATGGTATCACACTCGATGTGAGAAACAGACTTCTTAGAGTTTTTGTTAAAGGTTACCTGTCCACGGTAGTCAACCTTTCCTCCGCCTTTAGCAATGGATTTAGACACAATAGACGAGCTAGTATGTGGAGCATTGTGGATCATCTTAGCACCCGTATCTTGGTGTTGCCCAGCATTGGCAAAGGCAATCGAAAGCATGGTACCACGCGCCCCTTCTCCATCAAGGTAAACAGATGGATATTTCATGGTTGTTTTAGCACCCAAGTTACCATCAATCCACTCAACAGTGGCATCCTTTTGAGCTTTAGCACGTTTGGTTACCAAGTTATAGACGTTATCAGACCAGTTTTGGATAGTCGTATAACGCATATAAGCTCCATCCAAGGCAAAGATTTCTACGATGGCCGCATGCAAGCTGTTACTTGAATAAGTTGGCGCTGTACATCCTTCTACGTAATGGACACTTGCTCCCTCATCAACGATAATCAAGGTACGTTCAAACTGACCAGTATTTTCGTTGTTGATACGGAAGTAAGTTTGAAGTGGAATATCTACCTTTACACCTTTTGGTACGTAGATAAAGGTTCCACCAGACCATACTGCTGAGTTGAGGGCAGCTAATTTGTTATCTGTTGGCGGTACCAACTTGGCAAAGTATTGTTTAAACAAGTCTGGGTATTCCTTGAGGGCAGAATCTGTATCTGTAAAGATAATCCCCAATTTCTGGAACTCTTCCTTCATGTTGTGGTAAACCACTTCTGACTCATACTGGGCAGAGGCACCTGCTAGATAGGCACGCTCAGCTTCCGGAATCCCAATACGTTCAAAGGTTTCTTTGATTTTTTCAGGAACGTCATCCCAAGAACGGGCTGGCTTATCAGATGGTTTTTGGTAGTAGATCAAGTCATCAAAGTCAATCTCTGACAAGTCTGCTCCCCAAGTTTGCATAGGCATTTTTTTGAAGGTTTCATAAGACTTCAAACGGAATTCTAACATCCACTCAGGTTCTCCCTTAGCAGCTGATAGTTCACGAATGACATCTTCATTCAATCCTTTTCCTGTCGATAGGACAGGCTCTACATCATCATGGAAACCAAATTTATATTCACCAAGGTCAATTGGTTTTGGTTCTACTCTTTCTTCAGCCATAATATCCTTTCTTTCATTCTTCATTTCTACTGATTCATAAGACAAAAGAAACTTGTCTTAGTTGTTTTCTTGATTTTCGATTGTTTTCTTAAGGGCGTTCCAAGCTAGGGTTGCACATTTGATTCGTTGCGGAAATTTGGCAACACCTGACAAAAAAGCTGCATCGCCTAGTTGGTCTTGGCGTTCATCTTTTTGTCCTTGAACCATTTCAGAAAAAATAGTCGCAAGTTCTAAAATTTCTTGCTTGGTCTTGCCCAAAACAGCATCTGTCATCATGCTTGCAGAGGCAGTTGAGATGGTACAACCTGAGTTTAGAAAAGCGATATTTTCCAAACAGTCATCTGCATCAAACTTGACAGAGAGATTGATGACATCGCCACAGGTCGGATTGTTGAGACTGATTTGTTCAGCATCTTCCAACTTTCCTTGATGATGTGGATTTTTCGAATGGTCCGCTACCACTGCCATATAAAGGCTATCTAGTTTAGAAAGTGCCATTGAAAAACTCCTTTGTCTTTTGTAAGGCATCGACTAGCTTGTCGCAATCTTCCTTGGTATTGTAGATATAAAAACTTGCACGAGCTGTTGCTGGAACATCCAAATACTGGAGCAAGGGTTGCGCACAGTGGTGACCCGCACGAACTGCCACACCTTCATAATCCAAAGCCGTTGCAAGGTCGTGAGGATGAAGGTCGCCTAGGTTAAAAGCAATGACACCTGAACGTTGAGCCAAGTCCTGTGAACCATAAATGGTCAGTCCTTCAATTGCCTGCAATTTTGGAAATACGTAGGCGATCAATTCCTGTTCATGGGCTTCAATGACATCCATACCAATCTTTTCCAGATAATCCACTGCGGCAGCAAGTCCGATTGCACCAGCCATGTTAGGAGTTCCAGCCTCGAATTTCCAAGGCAATTCCTTCCAACTAGCAGATTGTTCATAAACGAAATCAATCATCTCACCACCAAATTCAAGGGGTGACATTTGCTCCAGATACTTTTCTTTGCCGTAAAGAACACCGATACCAGTTGGACCAGCCATCTTGTGACCTGAAAAGGCAAAGAAGTCCACACCCAAGTCCTGAACATCAATCTTCATATGAGGCGTAGATTGAGCACCATCCACCACCATGATGGCTCCAACTTGGTGGGCTATTTGAGTGATTTCCTTGATAGGATTAACCACTCCAAGAACATTTGAGGCATGAGCTAGGGAGACAAATTTCACCTTATCAGTCAATTTAACTCGCAAGTCATCCATATCCAAGGCACCGTCCCTGAGATAAACATAGACAAGCTCTGCCCCAGTCTTACGGCAGGCTTCCTGCCATGGAATGATATTGGAATGGTGTTCCATGACAGAAATCAAAACTTGATCTCCCTCAGTCAGAATCTCCTCAGCAAAGCGAGCTACCCAGTTAAGACTGGTTGTCGTTCCTCTGGTAAAGAGAACTTCCTTTGTAGAGTCTGCATTGATAAACTTACGAATGGTTTCACGAGCCGCCTCATAAGAAGCTGTCGCCCTTTCTGCCAAGGTATGAACACCACGGTGAACATTGGCATTGTCCTTCTCATAGTAGCGGTTAATCGTTTCAAGAACAGCTAGTGGTTTTTGTGTCGTTGCAGCATTGTCTAAATAGACCAATGGCTCATCGTTGACAATCTGGTCTAAAATTGGAAAATCCTTGCGAATCGCTTCTACATCTAACATAGGCTACCCCTTAGCGTTTTGACAATTTTTCTTCGATAGTCGCAATCATTTCATCACGAACTTCCTTGACTGGAATCTCAACGATAACGGAGCCAAGGAAACCACGGACAACCAAACGTTCTGCAGTTGCCTTATCCAAGCCACGGCTCATGAGGTAGTACATATCTTCTGGATCCACCTGACCGATAGAAGCCGCGTGTCCTGCAGTAACATCATTTTCATCAATCAAAAGAATTGGGTTAGCATCTGAACGCGCTTGGTCTGAAAGCATGAGAACACGACTTTCTTGTTGCGCATCTGCTCCCTTAGCACCCTTGATGATGTGACCGATACCATTGAAAGTCAAAGTTGCTTTTTCAAGAATAACCCCATGTTGAAGGATATTTCCAATTGAGTTGCAACCATAGTTGGTTACACGAGTATCAATCCCTTGTACCTGACGGCCACTTGAAAGAGCTACAACCTTGAGATCTGCATGGCTACCATTTCCAATCAAGTCGCTATCAAAGTCAGCAACAACATTCCCTTCGTTCATGACACCAATCGCCCAGTCAATACTTGCATCGTTGCCTAATTTACCACGACGGCTAATGTAAGCAGTGACGTTTTCACCTAGACGGTCAATCGCAGCAAACTTCACTTGAGCACCAGAACGTGCAATCACTTCGACAGTGATGTTTGCAGTTGCTTTTGTACTTCCTTCACCACGTGACTCTAAACGCTCCAGATAACTAATCTTAGAATTTTTACCAGCGATAATCATAATATGCTTGTTAAACGGTACATCGCTATCGCTGTCTTGGTAGAAAATACCTTCGATTGGTTCTTTAATCTCAACATTATCAGGAATATAGAGGACAGCACCACTATTGAAATAAGCTGTATGGTAGGCTGCCAACTTATCATCGTCATACTTGACAGATGACATGAATAATTCCTCAACAAGCTCTGGAATTTCTTCTAAAGCTGAATGGAAGTCTGTAAAGACGACACCCTGTTGAGCCAACTCAACTGGAATTTGCTCAAAAACAGTTTGCGTTCCTACTTGCACCAACTTCAAGTGGTTATCTAAAGTTGTGAAATCTGGAACATTTACTGATGGCTCGCTTTCTGTAATCGTTCCATCACCCAGATTCCAACGGTGGAATTTGACACGCTCAATAACTGGTAATTCCAAAGTCTCAATCTTGTCAAAAGCTTTTTGACGGAGGTCAGCCAACCAGCTTGGTTCAGCGTGCATTTCTGAAAAAAGTTTAATATTTTCTTTAGTCATTTACTTCTCCTAAAAGATACGAGGGAATTACAATTCTTCCTTGTAGTCGTAGCCAAGTTCTTCAGCTAGTTTTGCGTATCCTTCACGCTCCAAACGCGCAGCCAATTCTGGACCACCAGAAAGGACAACACGACCTTCCATCATGACGTGTACCACGTCTGGTGTGATGTAGTTCAAAAGACGTTGGTAGTGAGTGATAATCATAGCACCAAAGTCTTCACCACGCATAGCATTGACACCTTTTGATACGACTTTAAGAGCGTCAATATCAAGACCAGAGTCAATCTCATCCAAAAGGGCAAAAGTTGGTTCCAACATCAAAAGTTGAAGAATTTCATTTCGTTTTTTCTCACCACCAGAGAAACCTTCATTGAGATAACGTTCAGCCATTTCTTCTTTCATGTTGAGCAATTCCATTTTCTCGTCCAACTTAGTGATAAACTCACGAACTGAAATCTTTTCATCATCTTCTTTACCAGCATTCATAGCGGCACGAAGAAACTCAGCATTGGTAATTCCAGGAATTTCAGATGGGTATTGCATAGCAAGGAAAAGTCCCATACGCGCACGCTCATCCACTTCCAACTCAAGGATGTTTACGCCATCAAACAAAACTTCACCTTTGGTTACTTCATAGTTTGGATTTCCCATGATAGCGGCAGAAAGAGTCGATTTACCTGTACCATTTGGTCCCATGATAGCGGCAATTTCTCCTGTTTTCAGGGTCAGGTTCACCCCTTTTAAAATTTCTTTTCCTTCAATCTCAACGTGAAGATCTTTGATTTCTAATACTGACATGATAGTTCCTTTCTTTTTCAAGACCTTTACAGTGCTTACTAGAAACATACTAGTTGTCTCTAGAAAATACGGTAATACTCAATGAAAATCAAAGAGCAAACTAGGAAGCTAGCCGCAGGTTGCTCAAAGTACCGCTTTGAGGTTGCAGATAAAGCTGACGTGGTTTGAAGAGATTTTCGAAGAGTATAAAAGGTCAATAAATATACTTTTATAGTATAACAAAAAAAAGCCTAAAAGGCTTTGATTTTGTCTGGAAGCTGAGGGCTAGTCTTTCCTATTAAAATGCTGATCGATGACATCAACGATTTTGCCCATCACATAACTGACACGAAAATTTCTGAAGAGTAAAATTGCCCAAAAGGCTGCCATAATATAGCGGCCAGTCATCCAGGCTTCATTGAAAAAATAGGTCTCAGCAGCTGTAAACAGCGCCATAATAATAAATTGTTGTTTATTCATAAATTTATTGTATCATGAAATCTTTCTTTAGTCTTCCTCTACCTTCACTTTATCAGCCAAAAATTCAAATCCTTCTGGAATCAGACTTTCTTCTGCTTCTTTTTCAGTTTGAGAAGATTTGGCTTTGGCTGAAAAGGCTGCGCGAACTTCTTTCCATTCCTCCATGGAAATAGCTAAAATCTCAGGTGAAAAACCTGCTGCCTGACTGAGGATGTTGCCAAACATAGTGTTGAGATTGTCCCGTTTCATGGTTTGACCAGCATTAAAGTTAGACTCAAAAGCAAGAATTGCATGGTGTTCATTGGCCGCAACCGGTTGAGAACCAACCAGCAAAGCCTTATCCGGCCCACCTAGACTTTCAATTACCTCTCCCCAGGCATTCTGCAAGCGAATCAGGTTTTGACGTGCCAAATCAGGATTTTCGACAGCCTCTTGTAAGATAGATTGCACTTTATTGCGATCTACACGATAGACTGTTTTGCCCGTAGCTGGACGACTAGGAGCTGGACTTGTTGGCTTGGATACAGTTCCCACATTTGCGAGTTCTTGTTTGAGACGTGTCACTTCCTGTCTCAGCGTAGCAATTTCATGTTCAACTGCCCCAGAAAGAGCTAGTTCAGGCTTAATCTCTGCTAAACGGATGGTCATCATCTCAGCATAAATCTTGGGCTGCAAACTAGACTTAATATCTGCTAAACTCACTGTCGCTAAGCGAATCATTTCAAACAGATTTTCCTGAGGAAGTGCCAAATTTTCTACAAAGACTGGACTATGATGAGTATTTTCTCCCCCTGTTTGAACAATTAACAAGTCTCTTAAATAGTGCAAAAGGTCGGTCACAAAACGGGTCATGCTCTTACCATTATCAAAAAGAAGATTCAAGCAAGACAAAGCTTTGGGAACATCCTGTTGAGACAAGGCAGCCACATAATCATCCAAGGCTGATAGGCTAATGGTGCCAGTAATTTCTTCAGAGATGGCAGTCGTCAATTCATTTCCCTGTGTCAAACTCAGGGCTTGATCCAAAATAGACAAGGCGTCCCGCATTCCACCTTCCGCTCGTCTGGCAATGATTTCCACAGCCTCTGGTTCAGAACTGATATTTTCTTTTTCTAAGATATAGTGGATATGTTCCTTAATATCCTGTGTCTTAATTGATTTAAACTCAAAACGTTGCACACGGGATAAAATAGTAGCAGGAATCTTGTGCAATTCAGTAGTGGCCAAAATAAAGACTACATTCTGTGTTGGCTCTTCCAGCGTCTTTAGGAGGGCATTAAAAGCCCCTGTAGACAGCATGTGAACCTCATCTATGATATAAACCTTATAACGAGCAAGACTAGGGGCATAGGTAGATTTATCACGAATTTCACGGATTTCATCCACCCCATTATTAGAGGCCGCATCCATTTCAATGACATCTTCTAAACTACCATCCGTCACTGCCTGACAAATATAGCAGTTATTGCAAGGTTCGCCACCCACTTGATTGGGACAGTTCATAGCCTTAGCAAAAATCTTAGCTACACTGGTTTTTCCTGTTCCCCGTGGACCAGAAAAAAGATAGGCATGACTTATTTTCTCTTGCTCTACTGCTTGTTTAAGAGTCTTAGCCACAACTTCTTGACCAACCAACTGGGAGAAGTTTTGACTTCTATATTTTCGATAAAGTGCTTGATACATTAAGATTTTTCCTCAAACATTGTAAAGTCCCATTCCGTCTTTTCAAGCAAAATCGCGACAAATTGTTCCAAATAATCTCGATCCATAGCATCGTAATCCTCAATCTCTGAAGAATCCAGATCCAGAACTCCAAGTAACTGACCATTCTTCATCATCGGCACCACAATTTCACTTTTAGCTAGACTGTCACAAGAAATATAGTTGGGATAGGTCGTCACATCTCCAACAATAACAGTTTCCTGAAAGTGAGCTGCCTCACCACAAACACCCTTGCCTAGTGCAATACGGATGCAGGAAACACCTCCTTGGAAGGGACCTAAAACCAATTCCTTTCCATCGAACAAATAAAAACCTGCAAATACGGTATTAGGAAAACGTGATTTTATGAGAGCACTGGCGTTGGAAAGATTAGCCAAAACATTGGTTTCGCCTTCCAATAGGAAGGACAATTCTTCATTTAACATTTGATAACGTGATTGTTTTTCTGATTTTAACATAGAACTATTATATCAAAAAAGGAGCCGAGACAAAAGAAAAATCCCTTGTTTAGTAAACAAAGGATTTTGTGAATTTTCAATTTGATTAAAGTTCGATATCACCAAATAAATCAGCCATTGAGAATCCTGTTTGTGTTTCTGGAAGTTCAAAATCACGTTTTTCTTGACGTTTTGGACGACGTGGACGAGCAGCACGTTTTTCTTCTTTTTGTCCTTCTTCTTGAGCTGGACGCTCTTCAAGAGCTTTAATAGAAAGTGATACGCGCTCTGCATCTGAGTTAACTTCAAGAACTTTAACTTGAACTTCTTGACCTACTTTAAGAGCTTCTTTTGGATTTTCAATACGTTTGTGTGAAATTTGTGATACGTGAACAAGTCCATCAATACCTGGCAATACTTCAACAAATGCACCGAAGTCAGTCAAACGTTTAACTGTTCCTTCTACTACATCACCTTTAGCCAATTTTTGCTCAACGCCATCCCATGGTCCAGGTGTTGTTGCTTTAAGTGAAAGTGATACACGTCCTTCTTCTTCGTTAAGATCAAGGATTTTCACTTCAATTTCTTCACCAACAGTTACAACTGATTTTGGTGATACGTTACGTTCATGTGACAATTCAGTCAAGTGAACCAATCCATCAACACCACCAAGGTCGATGAAAGCACCAAAGCTTGTGATACGGGCAACTTTACCAGCTACAACATCACCAACAGCCAATTTACCGAATACTTCAGCGCGAGCTGCTGCTGTAGCTGCTTCAACAACTTCACGACGTGAAAGGATGAAGCGGTTTTCTTTAGCGTCAACTTCTTTGATTTTAGCATCAAATTCTTGACCTACAAAACGCTCAGTGTTACGTACGAAACGAGTATCCAACATTGAAGCTGGGATAAATCCACGAACACCTTCAAATTCTACTGAAAGTCCACCTTTAACGGCACGAGTTCCTTTAACAGTAACAACTTCTTCTTCGCGACCAACAAGTTTGTCCCATGCTTTGCGAGCTTCAAGGCGTTTTTTAGATACAAGGTATGTAACTGTATCAGTATCTTTACCAACTACTTGACGAAGTACAAGAACATCCAATACTTCTCCTACTTTAACAAAGTCATTGATATCTGCATCGCGATCGTTTGTCAATTCGCGAAGAGTCAAGACACCTTCAACACCAGTTCCAGAGATTGCAACGTTAGCTTGAGTCGCATCAACTGTCAATACTTCAGCACTAACAACATCACCAGTCTCAACTTGGCTAACGCTATTTAGCAAATCTTCAAATTCGTTCATCTAAAAAATCCTCCAACAATCAAGTTTTTCTTAAACTTGACATACTTATAATTTTTTTCCTAAGCACCCGCAAGGACATGTTCATATCATTCACGTCTTTCAATTATAAAAATAAAATACCCTAAGATATTTTGCTTTTTATCTTGATTATTACCTAAGAACTGGGGTAGCTGGATTCGAACCAACGCATGAGGGAGTCAAAGTCCCTTGCCTTACCGCTTGGCTATACCCCATTGATAAAATGGAGAGAGAGGGATTCGAACCCCCGAACCCGAAGGAGCGGATTTACAGTCCGCCGCGTTTAGCCTCTTCGCTATCTCTCCTACAATCAACATGGACTATTATATCATGAAAATTTCAAAAAAACAAGACTTATTTTGCTAAATTATAATTTTCAATCAAAATTTCCACAGCTTTTTCCAATTTTTTATAAAAACTATCGACATTCCCATTCTTTATGATGGCAAATTGTCCATCTAATTCGGCAATTTCTCCGATAACTTTTTTACCAATGGTCAAGGTATAACCTTCAAAACTGTCTTTTCCTACATTAACCTTGGCATCTGCTACTTGAATTTCGATTTTTTTATCTTTCTTACTCATTTCATACCTCTCTTCACTTTTTCTATTTTACAAGAAAATCCTAAAACTAGCAAGAAAAAACTCTATATCAGGCTTGTCTGACATAGAGTTTTATGTAAACAACCTCAATCAATTTAGCATAGCTAATAGTTAGTAAACAAGCATAATTGACTATCCTTTTTAGGTTATCAGTGAGTCTCACCACCTACTAACTGCAAATCCTTATCTTTGTAGTCTACAATAGCTTCAATAGCTACCTCTATGCCTCTTACAATATCACATAGACTCATTCCTGCAGTATTCGGCTTATTTACTACTTGTTCCATCATATATGGAATATGCATGAAACCTGCTCTCATATTAGGGAATTTTTTATCCACTAAATAAAGAGCTTGGTACATCAAATGATTGCAAACAAAGGTTCCTGCACTATTGGATACAACTGCCGGAAGTCCCTGTTTTTTAATAGCTTGTACCATCGCTTTGATAGGTAAACTACTAAAATAGGCCGATGCTCCATCAATACGAATCGGTGTATCAATTGGTTGATTGCCTTCGTTATCAGGTATGCGAGCATCATCTTGATTAATAGCCACTCGTTCAGGTGTTAAACCTGTCCTGCCGCCTGCTTGTCCAATACAAAGTACAGCATCTGGTTGATATCGTAATATTTCTGCCTCTAAAACTTCTGACGACTTATAAAAAACCGTTGGAATTTCTACCCAGCGAACTTCGGCCCCATTAATCTCAGATGGTAATAATTTTACAGCCTCCAAAGCTGGATTAATCTTTTCACCTCCAAAAGGATTAAAACCTGTAACCAATATTTTCATTTTATTTTCCTTTACTAAAATGCGAGAAAGTACATTAAGAATATGTGAATAACAATCATTACTAGCGCAACACCTGCTTGAGCCTTTATAACGCCATTCTGATCTTTCATATCCATCAATGCTGCTGGTAGAGCGTTAAAATTAGCAGCCATTGGGGTCAATAAGGTCCCACAATAACCTGCTGTCATGGCAAGAGCACCAGCCACAATTGGATTAGCTCCCAGAGCAAATACAAAGGGAACTCCAACACCTGCTGTAATAACGGTGAATGCTGCAAAAGCATTTCCCATAATCATTGTGAATAGAACCATTCCAAGAACATAGGCCAAAACTCCTATAAAGCGACTATCTGAAGGAACAATACCGCTAATCAGATGAGAGATAACATCACCAACACCTGCTACAGTAAAAATAGCCCCCAAAGCCCCTAATAATTGGGGAACAATCCCACTTGTTGAAACTTGCTGAGTCATTCGATTATTTTCTGATAACAAACTCTTAGGGTGACTATTGGTAATCACAAGAACAGAAATTGTAGCAAATAAGGCGGCAAGGCTAATCGAAATCTTGCTAAATTCTGGAATCATTTGCGCTAAGACCAACGCAAGTATTGCCATCAGCATAACTGGAATAAAAATTTTATTTTTCAATCTGTTAGATTCAATATTGGCTTTCATTTCATCTAAGGATGGCAAGGTTCCGATACGGACTTGCTTAAACAATGTTAACAGCGATAATATGATTACAATAATACCAATACTCATATTTGGCATATAGGAACCACCTATAAACGTAATAGCCAATAGAGTCCAAAATGCAGATGTTCCAAATCGGACTGGGTTTGTTTTATCTTTATAACTACAATAGGCTGTATGGAGAAATTGACAACCAATCACAATATAGGTCAACTCTAATAGTTGCTTTGCCAACTCTGTCATTTTTGTTCTCCTCCCCTAGTCTTTTCTGATGTCAATTTTTTATCAAATAAATAATTATAAATCCCCACTACAATAAGTGTTATAACAGCAACAATAATAGATGCAGAAGCAATCCCTGCATAATTACTTTCATAGCCTAACTGATCTAATGTTCCCCCTATCAAGAGGACTCCCCCAGCACCTACAAACGTATTTTGAGCAAAGAAATTTCCAAAATTTTCATTTGCAGCCGCACGCGCTTTTATTGCCTCATCTTCAACCTCTGTTAACTTTCTACCTAATTGAGACTCTGCTGCTGCTTCTCCCATAGGTTGAACCAAAGGTCTGACAAACTGAGGGTGTCCTCCTAGACGAATTGAAAAGAAACCAGCTAACTCTCGAATAAAGAAATAAACTGTATAGAAGTTTCCAACTGTCAGACCTTTAATCTTTCGAATCAAATCAATTGATCGTTGCTTGAGTCCAAAGGTTTCTGACAGCCCCACAAGAGGCAAGGTAACCATAAAAATCGTGAGCACTCGCTGATTGCTAAATTCTTTTCCCAAAATCTCCAAAAATTCAACAAGAGAAACACCTGAAACTAAAGCTGTAACCAAACCAGCTAAGACTACTGTTGCAATTGTATCAAACTTTAAAATAAAACCCACAACAATGATTGCTATTCCTATTAGTTTAATCCACTCCATATCAAACTCCTTTATATTCAAAATGACAGTATTTTTTAAATTTTATCAAAAGCAATACCATTCCTTATTTAATGTGTTTTTCTAGTTCTTTTTGATATTTGCTATTGGATTCCAATTTTTCTTTTTGCCATTTTTTAAGAGCTTCGTCATATTCTTTTGTTGTAACAATATCTTTTTGCAATTTCATTCCTTTAAAGATATATGGATCCCCCTTAATACCAACTTGTGAGTATGGTTTTGAGAATGGTACTACGTTACTTACAACTGGAGAACCACCAGATGAGGCTGTTGGCATCAATAATGAACTATCTGTCAACCAAGCTTGAGCTTTGGCATATTTTTCATATCTCTTCTCTAAGTCAGTGGTCTCAGAAACAGCATCTTCTAACAATTTCTTATATTGATCCAAACCAAGTTTAGCGACAACATCCTTATCTTTTCCTTTCGTAATACCAAGGTGTTTCATGGCAGAACCAGATTTTGGATCCATAATATTCAAGTAAGATGCTGGATCTTGATAGCTTGGAGCCCATCCTGTACTGTTCAAATCATAGTCTTTTTGAGAAGGAACACGCGCTTGTGATGTAATCGTTTCTTTTTCATTATCTGTCATTTGAAGTACATCGATGACAACATTTTCAGCACCAAGAGTTGATTCAATAGACTGTTTGAAAGAGTTGCTTTGTTGAACGGCGATAGTATCTGTTTGTTCAACCGGGACATCCAAGTGAATTGGGAAGGTTACCCCTTTAGATTCCAAGTCTTTCTTAGCTTTTTCGAAAGCAGCTTTAGCCTTGTCAGGGTTGTAGATAGAATCCTTACCGTCAACTAGCTCAACACCTTTCCATTGGTCACCATAGTTCACCAACTCTGCTTGGGCGATTTGACCAAAGTTCTTACCACCTGCTTGTACGAAGTTATCTGGAACAAGGCTGTTACGAATAATCTTGTCCGCACCATCTTCACCGTTTAGCTGGGCAGCATACGAATGACGGTTGAAGGCAAAGTTGATAGCCTGACGGAAGTCCTTATTGAGCATCGCTTCTTTTGTAGAAGTCTTTTGCTCTTCGCTTGTTTTCGCAGTTTTATTGTATGACTGACGATTTACGTTAAAGGTGAAGTAATAACTGCTTGAGTCCTGTGGGCTATAAGTGATTTTATCTCCGTATTCTTCCAAAGTTGAAGCAAAGTTTGAGCTGCTTGGGAAGAGACGGGCTGTCGTATAAGCACCAGAGGAGAAGCTACGGATCAAAGACTCCTGATCTGAACCATCGTAGTAGGTCAATTTAATCTTCTCAATTTTAACATTTTCTTTATCCCAGTAATTTGGATTTTTTTCATATTCAATCAACGATTTAGAAGTCAATGTTTTTAAGAAATAAGGACCATTGTAGAGAATACCTGCTGGGCTAACCTCTCCGTAATTCTTTCCTGATGCCTTTAAAAACTCTTCATTTACAGGCAACATCGTTGCTGTAGTCACTTTTGAATTCCAGAAACTTTCTGGCGCATTCAATGTATACTCAACTGTATAGTCATCCAAAGCTTTAACACCAACTGTAGAGAAATCATTGGTTTCACCAGTCATATAGGCGTCCAAGCCTTTGATTGAATTTTGGATGAGAGAGACACCGTCTGACTTACCATCAGCGACGTGTTTTAGTCCTGTCACAAAGTCATGGGCTGTTACTTCTGCGTATTCTTCGCCTTCTGATGTGTACCATTTCACTCCTTTACGAAGTTTATAGGTATAAGTCAATCCATCTTTTGAGACAGACCAATCCTCAGCCAAAGAAGGAATAACATTACCATATTTATCATTTTCCATCAAACCATCAATGACATTCCCGATAATATCTGTTGTGGATGTACGCGTTGCTATACTGTAGTCCAAGGATGCTGGATCCACTGCATATACATAAGAAAATGTTGTCGGAGCATCTGCTTCTTTATCAGCTTTTCCACAGGCTGCTAAAAGAGCTGTTGTGCTTAGGATAAGTCCTGTTGTTAAAATCCACTTTTTTGATTTCATAAAAATCTCCTTTAATATATTTTTAATCTACTTTTACAATCCAACCTTCTGGCGCTGGAATATCACCAAACTGAATTCCTGTCAATTCATCATAGAGTTTACGAGTCACAGGTCCTACTTTTGTTTCACTATAAAATACATGGAAATCATCACCGTGCTGAATACCTCCAATTGGAGAAATAACCGCTGCTGTACCACAGGCACCAGCCTCTACAAAACGGTCAAGGTTATCAATTGGGACATCCCCCTCAATAGGAGTCAAGCCCAAGCGGTGTTCTGCTAAATAAAGTAAGGAATACTTGGTAATAGATGGCAAGATAGATGGACTCAATGGTGTTACAAATTCATTATCAGCTGTAATTCCAAAGAAGTTAGCTGAACCGACTTCTTCAATCTTTGTATGAGTTGAAGGGTCTAGGTAGATAACATCTGAGAAATGACGTGATTTAGCCAATTTCCCTGGCAAGAGACTGGCAGCATAGTTCCCACCAACCTTAGCCGCACCTGTACCATTTGGAGCGGCACGGTCGTATTCATCCTGAATCAAGAAGTTGGTTGGGACCAAACCACCCTTAAAGTAATTTCCAACTGGCATAGCAAAGATGGTGAAAATATACTCTTCTGCTGGTTTTACCCCGATAATATCTCCGACACCAATCAAAAGAGGGCGAAGATAGAGGGTTCCACCTGTTCCGTATGGTGGTACGTATTCTTCATTCGCACGGACAACTGCTTTACAAGCTTCTACAAACATTTCTGTTGGAACTTGTGGCATCAAGAGACGGTCACATGTCCGTTGCAGGCGTTTGGCATTTTCATCAGGACGGAACAGTTGAACACTGCCATCCTTAGTACGATAAGCTTTCAAACCTTCAAATGCTTGTTGACCATAGTGAAGACTTGGAGAAGACTCTGAAATATGCAAAGTTGCATCCTCTGTAAGCTCTCCTTGATTCCATTGTCCATTTTTAAAATGAGCAATATAGCGATAAGGTAATTTCATATAGGAGAAACCAAGGTTTTCCCAATCAATCGTTACTGTCATATTCCACTCCTTATTCTAAAAACCTATTTCTTATATTCTACACTATTTTTCTAAAATAGCAAGTATATTTTGTAATTTTCAGAAAATTTCTTCAATAAAAAGAACCAGCTCTTAGAACTGATTCTTCATTTCACTTATTTAGCTTCAGTAAATACTTCTTTAAGATAAGCATCAAAAACTTCTTCATCAGAAATCGTGTCAGAGATGAAGCTACCGTTACTTGTGCGTTCTGACAAGTTCAAGTCTTGCAATCGGCTTTCATAGATTGTTCCTTTGTTGGATTGAACAAGCAGAGTTTGGTCGTTCTCGTCCACTTCTGTACTAAAGAGGTCACCAACGAAATCTTGTTCTGCAACTGCTCCTGCTAAGAAGACACGATGTGGTTTATTTTTCAACTCACGCAAAACTTGTAAACCACGTTTGGCACGGCTGGTTGCTGGAATTTCGTCAATAGAAACACGTTTCAAACTTCCACGCTGAGTCAAGAGGTAGAAGGACGAGGTATTACAGATAAAGGTCGATTGGAGGACATCATCTTCTTTCAAGTTCATAGCCTTGACCCCTGCCGCCTTGGCACCGACAACTGGAACCTCTTCGATGTTGAAACGAAGGGCATAACCATTTTGGCTAATCAAGACAACATCATCTAGTTTAATCGGAGCCACTGCTACAATCTGGTCTGTATCGTCTTTGAGCTTAGCATACTTAACTGACTTAGACTTGTAGGTCCGCCACGGAGTGAATTCTTTTCGTTCTACACGCTTGATTTGACCGAGACGAGTCGCTGCAAAATAAGTTGTCGCATCATCAAACTGATCCACTACTTCAACATAAAGGATTTCTTCGTTAGTTTCAAAGTTTGTAATGGTCTGGCTCAGATGCTCGCCGATGTCCTTCCAACGAATATCTGCCAATTCATGGATTGGTCGATAAATGACATTTCCAAGGGTCGTGAACATCAAAAGATGCTGGGTGGTCTTGGCAGATTGAACAAAGATTAAACGGTCATCATCACGTTTGCCAATTTCTTCCAGAGTGGAAGCTGCAAAGGAACGTGGGCTGGTACGCTTGATATAACCTGCCTTGGTCACGCTGACGTAGGTATCTTCCTCGGCGATCAGACTAGCTGTATCAATCTCGATTGCTTTCGCAGTGTCTTCTAAAGTACTCAAACGTGGAGTCGCAAATTTCTTCTTGACCTCACGAAGTTCTTTCTTCATGAGATTGTACATGGTCCGTTCATCACCGATAATCGCCGCAAGCATAGCAATCTTTTCACGAAGTTCTGCTTCTTCTTCCTGCAAGACAACTACGTCTGTATTGGTCAAACGGTACAGTTGCAAGGTTACGATAGCCTCAGCCTGCTCTTCTGTAAAGTCATAGCTGACCTCAAGGTTTTCCTTGGCGTCCGCCTTATTCTCAGAAGCGCGGATAAGGGCAATGACTTCGTCCAAAATCGAAATCACGCGAATCAAACCTTCTACGATATGGAGACGTTTCTCTGCCTTTTCCTTGTCAAAGCGTGAACGCGCCAAAATCACTTCACGACGATGTGCGATGTAGCTAGACAAAATTGGAACGATCCCAACCTGACGAGGCGTGAAATTGTCAATCGCCACCATGTTAAAGTTGTAGTTGATTTGCAGGTCGGTGTACTTAAATAGGTAGTTGAGAACAAGCTCCGTATTGGCGTCTTTCTTAAGTTCGATAGCGATACGAAGACCATCACGGTCAGACTCATCACGAACCTCAGCAATACCAGCTACCTTATTATTGACACGAACATCATCGATTTTTTTGACCAGATTAGCCTTGTTGATTTCATAAGGAATCTCAGTAATAACAATTTGTTCCTTACCACCTTTTAGCTTTTCAATTTCAGTCTTGGAACGAACAACCACGCGCCCTTTTCCTGTTTCATAGGCTTTCTTAATTTCATCACGCCCTTGGATGATGGCTCCAGTCGGAAAATCTGGTCCAGGCAAGAATTCCATGAGTTTATCCACCTTGGCTGTCGGGTGGTCAATCATGTAAACCGTCGCATCAATAACCTCAGCTAAATTATGAGGTGGAATGTCTGTGGCATAACCAGCCGAAATACCAGTAGAACCATTGACCAAGAGGTTTGGAAAGGCTGCTGGTAAGACTGTCGGTTCTTTCTCTGTATCATCAAAGTTCCATGCAAAAGGAACAGTCTTTTTATCGATGTCTTGAAGAAGGTAGCCAGCAATTTCAGACAAACGCGCTTCGGTATAACGCATAGCCGCAGGCGGATCCCCGTCCATAGAACCGTTGTTACCATGCATTTCAACTAGAATCTCACGATTTTTCCAGTCCTGAGACATACGAACCATGGCATCATAGATAGAACTATCACCGTGTGGGTGGAAATTCCCCATGATATTCCCGACAGACTTGGCCGACTTACGGTAGCTCTTGTCAAAGGTATTGCCATCCTTATTCATCGAATAAAGAATACGGCGCTGAACCGGCTTCAATCCATCACGAATATCTGGCAAAGCCCGGTCTTGAATAATGTACTTGGAGTAGCGCCCAAAACGCTCTCCCATAATGTCCTCCAGGGACATGTTTTGAATGTTAGACATAATAATTCTCTTTTTAGTGTTTTATTGTAAAGTAAATCTATATTTTATAAATTTAACTGTTTCTTTGTAGGTAGTAAGAAAAGAAGAGCAATCCTACTAATCCTAGAATGAATAAAAGATTAATTTTAATAACAAATAAGCTAAGTAGGGTATTAATTAGGCCGTGAAAAATGGCGCAAAAAAGGACCGACTTAGTCTTTTTGAAAACAGCTGCTAGAAGAATACTGAGATAAATTGCAAATAGACTGAATAATATAAAAGGCATACCACTTTGGGAACTTCCAATCACAAACCATAAAGGTATATGCCATATTGCCCAAATACAACCTGTTATCAAACCGGAAATCCAAAAGGAGAATCTAGTTTCCAAAGTTGGTTGCAAGATGCCTCGCCATCCCAATTCTTCTTCGCCACCATAAACACAGACTGCACTCAAAAAAACAACAAACAAATTTCCTAGTGGAAAAGCCGGATTAAGCTCCGTAGATGAGAAAGCAATGACACCTGTTTGCACGAAAATTAGTAAAAGAAATAACAAAATATATTTCTTTGAGTCCCCTAAGATAAAAGAGACTATGCTTTTAATGGATTTTTGAGGCAAACAAGAAATGGCTGCAATGGTAGGACCGAAACCTCCTAGTAAATGGAGAAAAACTCCTAGTGGACTTGTTAGACTTAAGAGGCTCATTTGCGTCAGAAAAGCGAGCAATCCCCAACCAAATCCCCAAGAAATGAGAAAACTAATCAGTAAAAATTTTGTTATCTTATTATTTTGTAAATGTTTCATTTTTTTCGAGTCTCTCCTCAGCATACTGAATCATCTTCTCAGCTACTTCTTTATCGTAGTCAAAATCCATCTTTTGAGCAAGGGACTGAGCCTCTTGGTGGAAAAGTTGCATCGTAGCAAACAAAGACTGAGTGATTTTGTCACTATTTGAGAAATCAAGTAGACTTGAGAATTCATTCTCTTTCTGAGCAGGCAAATAGTTAAAGATGTACTTATAATTTTTACCGATGTCAACTGCTCCCCTATCACTTGCAACCTGCCAAGCCAAGATCTTCAGGAGTTCTTGTTGGCAAATCCCGTAAAGATGGTCAGTGACATAGAAAACTTGCTTGCGACAGATTCCCTTGACCACATAGGCGGAAACCCACCAAAATTCATTGCAGGCTTTTTCAAAATCTATCTCACTAGCTGGATGCGTCCAGAAACGCTGAGGACTGGGAGAATAAAACTCAAACAAACCCTTAGGATCCTCTAGCACCGTGAAATCCGCTTCGCTTTCTACCCACTCCTGGATATGATCTTTGGGGCAAAGGGTCAAATCAATCCGGTTACCATCTTCAAAGAGCATGAGATAGAGACGACGGTTGCCTAGGATATTATGCTACTCAATGATACGTGTTCCAAACTGGTCCAACCAAGCAAGATTACTCGTCAGATTATCTAAGTCGTCCACGACATATACAACATCATAGTCTTGAAACTCGTCTTTTGGTGCTTTTGTATCGGTTCGCGAACCAGACATGGCGACAGCCTCGACTTTTAGACTTTTTGCGGTTTGTAAAATTAAATCAAACATCTCGGTTTCAGTTCTCATGGGAATACCTGCCTTTTTAGTAAAAACTCTTGATTCTGTATAGGACATGTCTATAAAGCGGACTGTCTGCTGGAACTTTTTCATTATCAAATTCTTTGACAAATTCCATGCCTACCTTTTGCATGACTTTTTGCGAAGGGAGATTGAGTAAGGATGTAAAGGAGTAAACTTCTGACAAGCCAGCTTGCTGGAAAGCGAAGTCTAGACAGGCTTGGGCAACCTCTGTCGCATAACCACTATTCCAAAACTCTTTTCGCAAACGCCAGCCGATTTCTACAGCTTCTTTTCCAGCAAAAATCCGTAAATCCGAATGGTGCAGACCTACCAAGCCGATAAACTCCTGATTGTCTAAGTCACTCAGGGACAAACTTTTTACTTCATTTACTTTTTTCATTTTTCTTTTTGAATATTTTTGTGCCAGTCTCTCCCATGAGACAGGCAAACTGACTTTTTTTCTGTCAGTCACTTTTTTGAAAATAAATCGCTGGCAAGTTTTTAGTCAACAATTTTTAATTTATTTCTTGATTGTGAAAAATGCAGATTATCTGAATAAAATATTCTTTCAATACCTTTATTAGGAGTACTAACTGAATAGTTTAAATAATATAGTTCAGAACGATATTCTTCGTACATCTTTTCTATACTTTTATGAATATCATAAGTTAATATCCATTTTTTATCTTTCATATAATCCTTGATTGTTTTTGATAACCTAGAATGATCATCATGGTTATAAAAATTTGTATATAAACCTGGTCCTTTAGTATAATAAGGTGGATCAAAAAAAGTAAATGAATTTTTTGTTTTAGAAATTGACCTTTTAATAAACTGCTCAGCATCCATATTAAAAAGTTTAATCTGTTTTTTATGCTTAGATATTTCAAGAATTTTGTTTATTATATCTGATTTACTGAATCGACAATCTAGTTTGTATTTTCCATTCTGATTTTTACCACCAATAACCCCAGCTTTTATAATACCAGATCTATTTGTTCTATTAAGAAATAAAGTTGAAAAACCCAGAAGTAGTAAATCAGAAACATTTTTTTTATTATCTTGAATTGATTTCTGAATTTTCCACTCATCTATTGTTATGTCAGTATTTTCTATTTTATCAATCAACTCTTCAGTCAAATAAAGAACAGAGTACCAAAATGCATAGATAGATTTATCATAATCATTTACAATAATCTTTTCTACATCTCCAAGTAGCAAAAGTTTCATAGCAACTCCCGCTCCTCCCATATAAGGCTCAATATAAGTATGGCAATTATTTTCTTTAATCAATTCTTTAACGAATTCATAAACCTGAGTTTTCCCCCCAGGGTATCTTAATGGCGTATAGGTCTTACCTGACATATCATCACCTCATCTCTTATTGATAAAATTATACCCCTTTTTTAAGTAACTTCCAAATTATAATCTAGGAAGTTTAACATTATCAGCTACATAGTTAAACGCTTTTTCAAATTGTACCTGAAATTCTTGAACTTTTTCAGGATTATTTTTTGCCCAATATTTGACTGGATTATTGTTGTACTTCCAATGAACTTTTTCTTTATTAAACCATTTTTTCCACACTTTTCTTTCAGCTATATTCTTAAACTCTCCATTAACTTGTTTATATTCCGATTCATAAGTTCCATTCTTAATTGATTGAATAACTTGGTAAATTGGATTATTCATAAAAACACTATGATTATAATTCTTTGCTATTTTCCAATAATCTGAGTTATTATCATCAAGAATATCAAAAATAAATTCCTCTGGATTACATTGAAGGTCATTAGTAGGCAAAGTAATAAAATTTCTATAATCGTTTATATTTGCTTCAACATCTCCATCTAAGCAAACTATCGAATTCTTAGAAAATTCTGTTACTTTAGATTTATACAAGTGTATATAATTGGTACATGATAAAGTTGTATTTGACATGAAGTGTAATGAATTTTTAATTGAATGGTTATTACTATTCTTCAAAGAATGTATTAAGCCTTCAAAAACATATTGAGCCTCAGCATCTTCAAAATAAATCTTAATACTATCAGTAATTTTCTGTTCATTAGCTTGTGCCAACAACATATTTTTAAAATCAATTAAATATTTCATCTCTGATAACGTAGTTGTTGAATTGTCTTCAGAACTAATATCGGAGGAAAATAGTTTTATATCATGATTAGTACGTTGGTTCGATATTTTCAGTTTTTCACAATGTTCCAATAAAGTCAACGAATGTGAAGTGGCAAAAATTTGCACGTCAAAACTTCTTGCTTTTTGAAAGAGTATATCTAATAATTTATTCTGAGCGGCTGGATATAATGTCGCATCTATTTCATCAATAAGTAATATCCCACCCTTGTAATCATTAGGAAAATCATTTTTTAATTTCTTAAATGAATACAAAGCTAATAAAATTTGCCCAATATTATCTTCCCCTGATGAAATCATTTCAATAGTCATCTCTTCATCAATAAATGATGCTGTTTTCTTATTATTCAGATTTGTTTCAGTTGCAGTAAGATTGTCTGTATATTTTTTTAAAAGTATTGACTGATAAAGATTATGTATTTCTTTCTTATCCTGCGATGATAAATTGATTTGCAAGTCACTCATTTTAGTGGATCTGACTAACGGTGTTAATCTTTCCAGGCCTAAATAAATTACTGGATGGACATAATTGGATGATTTCCCGTCTTTTCTCCTAGTAACTAGACGAGGAAGTTTTTTGTTATGGTTCGTACTCTCAATTTTAAAACTATCTTTATTGCTCAATGTAACTTTAGCATGTTCTATATTTCTAACATCATTTGGAGATAATTTAAAATGCTCTGCAGATGTGGACTCAAAATCATCCCCAAAATAAGTTAGTAATTTTTTATATTGCACAACTTTAGGGTCATTTTCTGAAAGTCTCTTTATATCTTTTTTATTAAGTTTTTTTACATCTCCAGAAATAAAAGGAATAACATTATTGTGATAAGAGAAACCTTGGGCAATCATTCCTAATATAGTTGATTTCCCTGTACCATTCTTCCCTGAAATAATATTTACATATTTTGACGGCTTGAACGATACTTTTTTAATTACTCTAAAATCTTTAATTTCTAATTCTTCAATGTACATTTTATTATTTTTCGATGATACCATTTTTAAAAACTCTTTCTTTTAAATATAATTACACAATATTTTAAAACACCGTCGCTTCTTCCAACGTAAACTTGACATTATCCTCAATCCATTTACGGCGTGGTTCGACCTTGTCGCCCATGAGGACATTGACGCGGCGTTCTGCGCGTGCTAGATCTTCGATAGTGACACGGATAAGGGTACGAGTTTCTGGGTTCATGGTTGTTTCCCAGAGCTGGTCAGCGTTCATCTCTCCAAGCCCCTTGTAGCGTTGGAGTGTTGCGCCTTTACCGAACTGCTTGCGGAGTTCTTCAAGTTCTCCGTCTGTCCATGCGTAGGCCACTTCTTCTTTCTTGCCTTTTCCTTTGGACATCTTGTAAAGAGGCGGAAGGGCAATATAGACATGGCCTGCCTCAACTAACGGACGCATGTAACGGTAGAAAAATGTCAAGAGCAAGGTCTGGATATGGGCACCGTCTGTGTCCGCATCGGTCATGATAATGATCTTGTCATAGTTGGCATCTTCAAGGGAGAAGTCTGCTCCGACACCCGCACCAATAGTATAAATCATGGTATTGATTTCTTCATTTTTGAGGATATCCGCCATCTTGGCCTTGGCTGTATTGATAACCTTACCACGAAGAGGTAGAATAGCCTGGAACTTGCGATCACGGCCTTGTTTAGCAGAACCTCCGGCAGAATCTCCCTCAACTAGATAGAGTTCATTCTTAGCTGGATTCTTAGACTGGGCTGGGGTCAATTTCCCAGACAGCAAGCCCTTATCTTTCTTATTTTTCTTCCCATTTCGGCTCTCATCACGCGCCTTACGTGCTGCTTCACGAGCATCACGAGCCTTGATAGCCTTGCGGATGAGGTTAGAAGCCAGTTCCCCATTTTCCATAAGGAAGAAGGTCAACTTATCCGCCACAATGCCATCCACAACGGGACGAGCAAGAGGGCTTCCTAGCTTGTCCTTGGTCTGACCCTCAAACTGCAAATGTTCTTCAGGGACTAGAATAGAGAGGACAGCCGCTAGCCCCTCACGATAGTCTGATCCTTCAAGGTTTTTATCTTTTTCCTTAAGAAGACCTGTCTTACGCGCGTAGTCGTTCATAACCTTGGTAATGGCAGACTTGAGTCCTGTTTCATGCGTCCCACCGTCCTTGGTGCGAACGTTATTAACAAAGGACAGAATGTTATCTGAAAATCCATCATTGTACTGGAGAGCTACTTCCACTTGGAAACCGTTGTCTTCACCTTCAAAGTAAAGGACTGGCGTCAAGGTTTCCTTGTCTTCGTTCAGATAAGAAACAAAGTCCTGCACCCCGTTCTCATAATGAAACTCAATCGCTTCATCTGTTCGCTTATCTGTCAGAGACAAGGTCACATTTTTCAAGAGAAAGGCTGACTCATTGAGACGTTCTGAAATGGTATTGTACTTGAAGTCTGTCGTAGAAAAGATCGTCGCATCAGGCATGAAGGTAACCTTGGTACCTGTCTTAGACTTAGGCGCTGTACCGATTTTCTTCAAAGTCGTAACAGGTTTGCCACCATTTTCAAAACGTTGCTTGTAAACTGCGCCATCACGGGTGATTTCAACTTCTAGCCAGCTAGAAAGGGCATTAACAACGGAAGAACCCACCCCGTGAAGTCCACCTGATGTCTTGTAGCCACCCTGACCGAATTTTCCTCCGGCATGAAGAATGGTAAAGATAACTTCAACAGTTGGAATCCCCATAGCGTGCATACCTGTCGGCATCCCACGTCCATGGTCTTGCACAGTCAAACTCCCGTCTTTATTGATGGTGACATCAATACGGTCACCAAACCCAGACAAGGCTTCATCGACTGCATTATCAACGATTTCCCAAACTAGGTGATGGAGACCAGCGCCATCGGTCGATCCGATATACATCCCTGGACGTTTACGGACCGCATCCAACCCTTCTAGCACCTGAATGGCATCATCATTATAATTGTTAATATTGATTTCCTTTTTTGACACAAGGAACCTCCTATTCGTTCATCTTTACTATTCTACAGGTTTTCCAAGGATTTTGCAAAATTTTTCTTTCTCCGATGTGACAATTTCAGAAGAGATTCTCTGCCTTTCTTCTCTATTTCATGATATAATAGGAGTATGATTACAATAGTTTTATTAATCCTAGCCTATCTGCTGGGTTCGATTCCGTCTGGTCTCTGGATTGGACAAGTATTTTTTCAAATCAATCTGCGCGAACATGGTTCTGGTAACACTGGAACGACCAATACCTTCCGCATTTTAGGTAAAAAAGCTGGTATGGCAACCTTTGTCATTGACTTTTTCAAAGGAACCCTAGCAACGCTTCTTCCGATTATTTTTCATCTGCAAGGTGTTTCACCTCTTATCTTTGGACTTTTGGCTGTTATTGGTCATACTTTCCCTATCTTTGCAGAATTTAAGGGTGGTAAGGCTGTCGCAACCAGTGCGGGAGTGATTTTCGGATTTGCGCCTGTTTTCTGTCTCTACCTTGCAGTTGTTTTCTTTGGAACCCTCTATCTTGGTAGCATGATTTCACTATCTAGTGTTACAGCATCTATCGCGGCTGTCATCGGAGTTCTACTCTTTCCACTTTTTGGTTTTATCCTGAGCAATTATGATCCTCTCTTCATCGCTATTATCCTAGCACTGGCTAGTTTGATTATCATTCGGCATAAGGATAATATCACACGTATCAAAAATAAAACTGAAAATCTTGTTCCTTGGGGATTAAACTTAACTCATCAAAATTCTAAAAAATAAACGCCAGTTTGAACAGAACTGACGTTTTTTGTATGCTTATTTTGATTTGATATAGTTGATACCATCTGCTTTTGGTGCGACTGCTTTTCCAAAGAAGGCTGCCAAGACAAGAATTGTCAAAACATAAGGTGCGATTTGAAGATAAACCGCAGGCACTCCTTGTAGGAATGGCAATTGAGATCCGATAACAGCCAAACTTTGTGAAAGTCCAAAGAAGAGACTAGATAGCATGGCTCCGATTGGATTCCATTTTCCAAAAATCATCGCAGCAAGGGCGATAAATCCAGGTCCAACAATAGTTGTCACTGAGAAGTTAACTGAGATTGATTGAGCATAAATCGCTCCGCCAATTCCACCTAGGAAACCTGAAATAATAACCCCTAAATATCTCATCTTGTAGACATTGATTCCCAAAGTATCTGCTGCTTGAGGATGTTCACCGACAGAGCGGAGACGAAGACCAAAGCGAGTCTTAAAGAGGATAAACCAAGCAAGGAATGAGAAGGCAATCGCGATATAACCAAGCAGACTAGTTGACTTGAAAAAGATATCACCAATCACTGGGATATTTGCTAAGACTGGGAAATCAAAGCGTCCAAAAGTCTGACTTAGGTTGTCGGTTTGTCCTTTATTATAAAGAACTTTCACCAAGAAAACAGCCAAGGCTGGCGCCATCAAGTTCAATACCGTACCGCTGACAACATGGTCTGCACGGAAATGAACCGTCGCTGCTGCGTGGATGATAGAGAAGAGACCTCCAACCAATCCTGCAACTAGCAAGGATAGCCATGGAGTTGCTGCGCCAAATTGTTCTGCAAATTCAAGGTTAAAGACAACTCCAGAAAAGGCACCCATAACCATAATTCCTTCAAGGCCGACGTTTACCACACCACCACGTTCAGAGAAAACACCACCAATACTTGTAAAGATGAGGGGTGCTGAGTAAATCAGCATAGAAGACACCAAGAGGGTGAGCAAGGTTGTAATAGACATCTTTACTTACCTCCTTTAACTTGTTTTTTCGGTTTGACAAAGCGTTCGATAAGGTAATGAACACTGACAAAGAAGATAATAGACGCTGTTACAATGCTGACAAGCTCAGACGGTACCTGCGCCGCATTCATACCAGGGGCTCCAACTTGGAGAACACCAAATAGGAAGGCTGCAAAGAGAATACCGATTGGTGAGTTGGCTGCAAGCAGACTAACCGCCATCCCGTTAAACCCAACAGCCAATGACGCCCCTTGAACATAGACGTTCTGGAAGGTTCCAAGTCCTTCAACAGCTCCACCAAGACCTGCCAAGGCACCTGAAATAATCATTGATAGGATAATAGTTCGTTTTGCAGAAATACCAGCGTATTCCGATGCGTGTGGATTAAGACCAACCGCACGAATTTCAAAACCAAGAGTTGTTTTCTTGAGCATGAACCAAATAACTGCAACGGCAATAATGGCAAAGAAAATACCAATATTCATCCGTGAGTTACCAGTCAACTCAGCCAACCAAGGTGTCTGATAGGTTGCATTAGCCCCAACACGAATGGTCGAATCTGTACTTTGCATGAAGTCTTTAGGGAAAGCATGGATAAAGGCATTTCCTACATACAAAACGATGTAGTTCATCATGATAGTTACGATAACCTCTGACGTCCCTAGATAGGCTCTAAGAATACCCGGAATCGCGCCGACAATTCCTCCCGCAATCAAGGCAATCACGATGGTTGCTAGAATCATCAAGGGACGTGGCATATCTGGATGCGACAGGGCAAACCAACCACTAAGAATCCAACCTGCCAAAGCCTGACCAGGAAGACCGACGTTAAAGAAACCTGCTCGACTAGCGACGGCAAAGCCAAGACCAATTAAGACCAAAGGCCCCATGGCACGGAAGATTTCCCCAATCCCACGTAAACTACCAAAGGCTGTATAGAACAATTCTTCGTAGCCCCAAATAGCATCATAACCAAAGATCCACATGACAATGGCTCCAAGTAAAATTCCTAGGAAGACAGAAATCAAGGGAACCGAAATTTGTTGTAATTTTTTAGACATCACTCTTCTCCTTTCCCAAGTTTCCACCAGCCATCAAGACACCAAGTTCTTGTTTATTGGTTGTTTCTGGTGATACAATACCTTGAATCTTCCCATCGTGGATAACGGCAATACGGTCTGAGACGTTTAAAATCTCATCCAATTCAAAGCTGACAACAAGAACAGCCTTCCCATTATCACGCTCTTCAATCAAGCGCTTGTGGATATATTCAATGGCACCGACATCCAAACCACGAGTTGGTTGGCTGACGATAAGGAGATCAGGATCACGATCAATTTCACGAGCAATAATTGCTTTTTGTTGATTTCCTCCTGAGAGTGCAGCTGCAGGAACAAATTCGCTGGCAGCACGAACATCAAACTCCTCCATTAGCTTTTTAGCATAAGAAGTAATATTTGAATAGTTCAAAATTCCATTTTTACTATGTGGTTCTTTATAGTAAGTTTGAAGGGCAATATTTTCAGAAATCATCATTTCCAAAATCAAACCATCACGGTGACGGTCTTCTGGAACGTGACCAACACTCAACTCTGTAATCTGACGTGGGTGCAAGCCCACAATTGAATCTCCTTTTAGCTCAATGCTACCAGATTCAACCTTGCGAAGACCTGTAATGGCTTGAATCAGTTCAGACTGACCATTCCCATCAATCCCCGCAATACCAACAATCTCTCCAGCACGAACATCTAAGGACAGATTTTTAACAGCTGGAACACCGCGGTTTTCATTGACCACCAAGTCTTTAATAGACAAGATCACTTCTTTTGGTTGAGAGACTTGCTTCTCTGTTTTAAAGGAAACAGAACGTCCAACCATCATTTCTGCCAAATCAGCATTAGTAGCCCCTGCAATTTTGACGGTTTCAATTGATTTCCCACGACGGATAACTGTAACGCGGTCAGAAACTGCGCGAATCTCGTCCAACTTGTGAGTAATCAAGATAATTGATTTTCCTTCTTTGACAAGATTTTTCATAATAGCCATCAACTCCTCAATTTCTGATGGAGTCAAAACAGCCGTTGGTTCGTCAAAAATAAGAATATCAGCTCCCCGATAAAGGGTTTTTAAAATTTCTACACGTTGTTGGGCTCCAACTGAGATGTCTGCAACCTTGGCAGAAGGGTCCACAGCTAAGCCATAACGTTCAGAAAGAGCCTTGATTTCTTTGCTAGCTCCAGCGATATCTAGCACACCATTTTTAGTCAATTCACTTCCTAAAATAATGTTTTCAGCCACCGTGAAAGCCTCTACCAACATAAAGTGCTGGTGAACCATTCCGATTCCCAAGCCAGCTGCTTTAGATGGGGAGTCGAGGTTGACAACTTGACCGTTGACCGCGATTTCACCACTAGTTGGTTCAAGAAGTCCTGCTAACATGTTCATGAGCGTGGACTTACCAGCCCCATTTTCTCCTAAAAGTGCATGAATTTCACCCTTTCGTAGGTGCAGGTTGATTTTGTCGTTGGCAACAAATTCACCAAACACCTTGGTAATATCACGCATCTCTATGACATTTTCGTGTGCCATGTGCTCTTCCTTTCAGAGTCTTATTTTATTTCAATAAAACTTGCTAGTTTGTCTAGTAGCAAGCTTTACTGAGACAAAATGACTTTGTCTCAACTCTTAAAAAGCGGCCGATGGCCGCTTCCTAAGAAATAACTTCCATCCATTATTTTGCAGGAACTTTTACGCTTCCATCAAGGATTTTAGCTTTAGCATCTTCGACAGCTTTTTTACCTTCTTCTGAAAGGTTAGTTGTTACCAAGTCAACCCCTTTATCTTTCAATGAGTAAACGATCACTTGACCGCCAGGGAATTCACCTTTTTCTGCCTTGTTAGAAATATCTTTTACAGTTGTACCAACTTGTTTCAAAGTAGATGCAAGAACAAAGTTTGATTCTTTGCCATCTTTAGAAGTGTATTTACCTTCTGCTTCTTGGTCACGGTCAACACCGATAACCCAAACTTTTTCATTTTCAGGACGGCTTTCGTTGAGTGATTTTGCTTCTGCAAAGACACCAGCACCTGTACCACCAGCTACTTGGTAAACAATATCTGCACCGGCTGCGTATTGTGCAGCTGCAATTGTTTTACCTTTAGCAGCATCACCAAATGAACCAGCGTAGTCAACTTGGACTTTGATAGATGGGTCTACTGACGCAACACCAGCCTTGAATCCTGCTTCAAAACGAGAGATAACTTCTGACTCCTGCCCACCTACAAAACCAACTTGTTTTGTCTTAGTTGTTTTTGCTGCAGCTACACCTGCAAGGTAACCTGACTCATTATCAGCGAAAGTTACGCTCGCAACATTCTTTTGATCTTTAATCACATCATCAATCAAGACATAGTTCAAATCAGTGTGCTCTGCTGCTGCATCTTTAACTGCATTGTGAAGGGCAAAACCAACACCGAAGATTAGGTTGTAACTTCCAGCCGCTTGTTGCAAGTTGTTAGCGTAGTCAGCTTCACTTGTTGATTGGAAGTAAGTGAAACCGTTATCTTTTGAAAGATTGTGTTCTTTACCCCAAGCCTGCAAACCTTCCCAAGCTGATTGGTTGAATGATTTGTCATCAACACCACCAGTATCAGTGACGATTGCTGCTTTTGTCTTCACATCAGAAGATGAATCTGCCTTACGAGAAGAGCGGTTACCACATGCAGCAAGTCCAACTGCTGCCACTGCTACTAGGCCAAGACCTAGCCATTGTTTCTTGTTCATTACTGAACCTCCTAAATAAGATGTGCAACGATGTTGCAAGTATGGATTGGTTGGCCACAAGGACCGTGCCACTCAAAGAGCGACTCAGACTAGTTTAAGTCTGTAAAAGAATATGGAAGTAATTCCCCGACCGTCATCTCGACCGTCGATTTATCTTTTGCGACTAAGGTCACTTTTAGATCTTGTTCAAAAAATTCGACCATTACTTGGCGACAAGCACCACATGGTGAAATTGGTTTTTCAGTTTGACCATAAACAATCAGCTCTGAAAACTCTCTTTGCCCTTCAGATACAGCCTTAAAAATGGCTGTTCTCTCACCGCAATTGGTCAAAGGATAGCTAGCATTTTCGATATTCACTCCCGTGTAAACACTTCCGTCTTTTGCCACTAAAACTGCTCCGATAGGAAAGTGAGAATAGGGGACATAGGCACGTTTGCTGGTTTCAATTGCCAGTTCAATCAACTCAGTAGTCGCCATCTGCCAATTCTCCTTTTAGAATTGCTACTCCAGCTGACGTTCCGATACGGGTCGCCCCTGCTTCCACAAAGGCAAGAGCATCTGCATAAGAACGAGCTCCACCAGCAGCCTTGACACCCATATCAGGCCCAACTGTTTCACGCATCAATTGAACATCTGCTATCGTAGCGCCACCAGTTGAAAAGCCAGTAGATGTTTTAACAAAATCAGCTCCTGCTTTTTGGGCTAATTGACAAGCCACAACTTTTTCTTGATCTGTCAGAAGGCAAGCTTCAATAATGACTTTCACTAACTTGTCACCACTTGCTTCCACGACTGCGCGAATATCTGACTCTACCAAGGCTAAATTGCCTGATTTGAGAGCCCCAACATTGATTACCATGTCAATCTCATCAGCCCCATTTTGGATAGCTTCTTTTGTCTCAAAAGCTTTCACAGTTGAAGTTGTTGCTCCCAAGGGGAAACCTACTACTGTGCAGACCTTGACATCTGTGCCTTCAAGCCCTTTTTTGGCATGTTCAACCCAGGTCGGATTAACGCAAACACTGGCAAAATCATACTCCCTAGCCTCAGACAACAAACAATCAATTTGATTTTCTGTTGCATCTTGTTTTAAAAGCGTATGATCGATATATTTATTTAATTTCATATTCGGATTCTCCTGCGGTTTATGAGATAATTTCTATAATTTCTCGTAAACTTTGCACCCTATCATTTATTTTAACATATTTTTGAAAATCTGTAACTAGCTGAGGAGAAATTTTTCCATTTGTGTATACTTTTGCAACAATTTCTCCCTTTTGAACGGAATCTCCAACTTTCTTTTCAAAAACAATTCCTGTCTCATAGTCCAAGGCATCAGACTTGACTGCACGACCAGCTCCCAGTCTCATAGCATAAAGCCCAAATTCCATAGCCGGAAGAGCAGAAATGACACCCGTTTCCTGAGCAGGGATTTCCACCACATGGGCAACATTGACTGGGCGATAGAGGTCCTCCAAGTCTCCACCTTGGGCTTGGACCATCTCCTCAAACTTAGCCAGTGCTTGACCATTTTCAAGATGTTGGCGAACTTCTTCAACTGTCTTGTTTACATTTGCCAGGCCAAGCATAATTTGAGCCAATTCACAGATAAAGTGGGTAATATCCTGACGGCCTTGACCTTGCAAAATCTCCAATGCTTCAAGGATTTCCAGACGATTTCCAATCGCTCGTCCCAAGGGCTGGCTCATATCCGTAATGACTGCTACCGTTTTTCTACCAACTGCCTTACCAAGTTCCACCATGGTTTGAGCCAATTCACGCGCCTCATCAACCGTTTTCATGAAGGCACCCTCACCGACAGTTACGTCTAGCAAAATAGCATCCGCTCCTGCCGCGATTTTCTTGCTCATCACCGAACTCGCAATCAAAGGAATCGTGTCGACAGTTGCGGTCACATCACGGAGAGCGTAGAGAAGTTTATCTGCTTTAACCAGCTGGTCTGATTGCCCAATGACAGATACACCAATATCCTGAACCTGACGAATAAAATCCTCTTGACTGCGCTCGACTTGATAGCCTTTAATGGACTCCAATTTATCAATTGTCCCACCAGTATGGCCGAGACCACGACCACTCATTTTTGCGACTGGAACTCCAAAACTCGCTACTAAAGGAGCTAAAATCAAGGTCACCTTATCACCAACACCACCAGTAGAATGCTTGTCAACCTTAACCCCATCAATAGCAGATAAATCAAACTCTTGCCCTGTCTGAACCATATTCATGGTCAAATCAGATATTTCTCGAGTCGTCATTCCTTTGAAATAGATAGCCATAGCAAAGGCAGACATCTGATAATCAGGAACAGTTCCTGACACATAGCCTTCTACCAGCCATTCAATTTCACTCGAAGTCAGTTCTTGACCATCTCGTTTCTTTTGGATTAAATCAACTGCTCTCATTCTTTCACACTTCTAAGGATATAGTATCCCTTGTCTTTTTTTAGGATTTCACAATTGCCAAACACATCTTCCATCTTAGACTTAGCACTTGGAGCCCCTTGTTTTTTCTGGATGACGATGGTCAAATCTCCACCAATTTCCAAGAAATCTTTACTTTTCTCGATGATTTCATGAACGACTTTTTTTCCAGCACGAATAGGGGGATTGGAAATGATATGGTCAAAATGTCCTTCAACTTGTTCATAGATGTTGGACTGGAAAATCGTCGCTTCTACTTTATTTCGTTCAGCATTTCTCTTAGCCAAATCCAAGGCACGATTATTGATATCGACCATGGTCGCCTGAACGCCGTAAGCCTTGACTAAGAACAAACCTAATGGACCATAACCACAGCCGACATCTAGGACTGTCTCTCCTTGGTTGACCTCAAGACACTTGAGCAAGAGTTGACTTCCGAAGTCAACCATCTTCTTGCTAAAAACACCTGCATCCGTCAGAAAGGTCATTTTTTCTCCCAACAAGTCCACTCTCAACTCATGAATGTCGTGAGCAGCGTCAGGATTCTCTGCATAATACATTTTACTCATGAAACTATTTTACCATAATTTGACTTAAATTGTAAATCGTTTACATATCCAGAATGAGACAAAAAGATTGAAGGAAGTTGCTTTACAATAGCTCCCCTTCAATCTCTTTCAACCTTTATAAGCAAATAGTATTTCATCTAGGACTACAGCTATCATTGCCATGATAAAACAACAAATTTATTGTCTATAATCAAGCGCATTTTTATTACTATTGCTTAACCTTCAGATACTTAATTATCAACAAAATTCCCAACAAAATATTTAGATAAAAGCCCAACTGATACGTTTTTGTCAGGATTTCCAAACTTGTCCAAAGCCGTACCAAATCTTCTAGCGACATGCGGAAGAAATAACCCTCTGTAGCAATCCACAAAATCAAAAATAGATAACTTCCAGCAGCAAGCCATTTCGTCCACCGTTTTTTTAGTAGGCAAGCAATCAAGAGCGAACAGATAAATACAGCTGTTACAATAGCATGTTCCATCAAAAAAGTAAAACCGTAATAGATTTCCACAAAGCGTCTGCCATTATCCGCATTCGCCCCTTTTATAAAAGGTAGTGCAAAACTTAAAATAAAACAAAGTTCCAATATGTAACGTTTTAAGATTTTCATAGTACACCTCCTATAAGTTGTGAATCCCAAAGTCCCCTTTATTAGCTTATAAGTCAGGAGAAAGTAGCTCCTACTTCATCAATAAATTGGTCAACCTCTATCTACCTCTATTATACGATATTGGCTTACTATCATCAAGAAACCGCTTTATTTTTTTAACTTTTTATGATATGATAAACAAAATATCTAGGGGAAAACAAATGACCAACGAATTTTTACATTTTGAAAAAATTAGCCGCCGGACTTGGCAATCTTTACATCGAAAGACCACACCCCCTTTGACAGAAGAGGAATTGGAATCTATCAAGAGTTTTAATGATCAGATTAGCTTGCAGGATGTTACTGATGTCTATCTTCCCTTAGCCCATCTCATCCAGATTTACAAGCGTACCAAGGATGATTTGGCCTTTTCAAAAGGAATTTTCCTCCAACGTGAAAGTAAATCTCAACCTTTTATTATTGGGGTTTCTGGGAGTGTTGCCGTTGGAAAATCCACAACTAGTCGCCTACTGCAAATCCTACTATCCCGTACGCTTACAGATGCTAGGGTTGAATTGGTAACAACTGACGGCTTTCTCTATCCCAACCAAACCTTGATTGAGCAGGGGATTCTAAATCGTAAGGGATTTCCTGAAAGTTATGATATGGAAGCTCTTCTCAACTTCTTGGACCGCATCAAAAATGGACAAGATGTGGATATTCCTGTCTATTCTCATGAAGTCTACGACATCGTACCCGAAGAGAAACAAAGTGTCAAAGCTGCTGATTTTGTAATTGTTGAGGGAATCAATGTCTTTCAAAATCCACAAAACGATCGTCTCTATATCACTGACTTCTTCGACTTTTCCATCTATGTTGATGCTGGAGTGGATGATATTGAGAGTTGGTATCTGGACCGTTTCTTGAAAATGCTGAGCCTAGCCCAAAATGACCCTAATAGCTACTATTATCGTTTTACACAAATGCCGATTGGGGAAGTGGAGTCCTTTGCCCATCAGGTCTGGACCAGTATCAATCTCACAAATCTACAAAATTATATTGAACCAACTAGAAATCGTGCAGAAGTGATTCTTCATAAAACAAAGAACCATGAAATCGATGAAATTTACTTAAAAAAATAATTTTCCCTTGTCAAAACGTAAGTTTTCAGATATAATGGTATAGTTAGTAAATATGGAGGTAAGAACATTGGCAAACATTAAATCAGCTATCAAACGCGCTGAATTGAACGTTAAACAAAACGAAAAGAACTCAGCTCAAAAATCAGCTATGCGTACTGCTATCAAAGCTTTCGAAGCAAACCCATCTGAAGAACTTTTCCGTGCTGCTAGCTCAGCTATCGATAAAGCAGAAACTAAAGGTTTGATTCACAAAAACAAAGCAAGCCGCGATAAAGCTCGTCTTTCAGCTAAACTTGCTAAATAAGAAACAGTCCATAGAGGCTGTTTTTTTGTCCTCAAATAGGAAAAGGTAGAAAATGAAAATCGCAATTATCGGATATTCTGGTGCTGGTAAGTCAACTCTAGCTGAAAAGTTATCTCTCTACTACTCCATCCCAAAACTTCACATGGATACACTCCAATTTCAACCTGGTTGGCAAGACAGTGACCGTGAATGGATGTTAACCGAGATGAAACGTTTTCTCACCAAGCATGAAGCTTGGGTCATCGATGGAAATTATTCTTGGTGTTTCTATGAGGAAAGAATGCAGGAAGCTGACCAAATCATCTTTCTCAATTTTTCACCATTTACCTGTCTCTTTCGAGCTTTTAAACGTTATCTCAAATACCGAGGCAAGGTCAGAGAAAGTATGGCAGAAGGTTGTCAAGAACAATTTAATCGGGAGTTTATTCGATGGATTCTCTGGGATGGTCGAACAAAAAATGCTAAGGATAGATACCAATACTTAAACAATACTTACCCAGAAAAGATGCATATTCTCCATTCTCAAGCAGAGATTGATTGTTTTTTGCGATCTTTAAAAAAGTAAACAATATAGTAGCATTTCATTAAAATCAGCATGTACTGATTGACTAAAAAAGGAAGTTTTTCATCCAGAAGTCATCTTTTTTCCTTTTATTCAACAATTAAAAATAACTCGAGCAATTTATAAATCAACAATAAAATTCCCCTAGAAATGAAGAGAATCTTGTTCATAGTTTCTGAGTTCGTGATACAAAAAAACTGAAGGAAGTATAATCCTACTTCTTTCAGTTTTTTATTGTCTCAATTTAGAAAAAACTTCTCCAATCTTACCTTCGATAACTAAATCAGCTTGGCTGTCTTGAGGAGTGCTGGACTTGTTGATAACAACAAGATTTGACCCTGAAAAATAATTGACTAGACTAGCTGCAGGGTAAACAACTAAGGAAGTTCCACCAATGATCAACAAATCTGCTTGCTGAATGGCTCGAGCTGCGCGACTAAATACATCCATATCTAGCGCTTCCTCATAAAGGGTCACGTCAGGTTTGACCACCTTGCGACAATCTAAGCAGTAGGGAACTGGACCTTCAAGTTCCAAAAAGGCAGTCAAATCATAAAAGCGATGACAGCCCAAACAATAATTACAATCTGCACTACCATGCAGTTTCAAAACTTTCTGAGATCCTGCCATTTCATGGAGACTATCGATATTTTGCGTCACAATCGCCTTTAATTTACCTGTTTTTTCCAACGACGCTAGATAATCATGTGCTAAATTCGGCTTGGCATCAGGATAGACCAGATACTTTTTGTAGAAATCAAAAAAATCCTCTGGATAGCGCTCAAACATAGTGCGTGAAACCAGTTGCTCGGCAGTAAAATGGCGACCCAGTTTCAGACTATATATACCATCTGAACTACGAAAATCTGGAATATTAGACTCTGTAGAAACCCCTGCACCACCGAAAAAGACAATGCTCTGACTTTGATCAATAATACCTTGTAATTGTTCAATCTTATCCATTTTGTACTCCTAGGAATTTTCAAGTTAAAAAGTTGAAAGTCTTGACTTCTTGTCAACTTGGCTTCCAACTTTATTTGATTATGATTTAGATATTAAACTGACTAGTCTCGGTCCTTTGACACAATTAGGCTTCCTTCAATTTCCTTATTCTTACCTATTTCAGGATCGATTCATTGTTGATAGTTATCATTTTGAGAACAAGAGAAATCATTCTGAATATAGCCTACCTTTAGTCTGCAATCAATGTTTCCAAACCGACCTTCATCATATCAGTGAAGGTGTTTTGACGTTCTTCTGCAGTTGTATCTTCATCTGGATTAACCAAACTATCTGAAATAGTCATAATAGCTAAAGCATCAACATGGTGTTGAGCAGCAAGATAGTAAAGAGCCGCTGCTTCCATTTCCACAGCCTTGACTCCCCATTTACCAAGCTCGATATTCTTTTCAAAGTAGTTTGAGTAAAAGACATCAGATGATAAAACGTTCCCAACGTGGGTTGTCATACCAAGTTCTTTGGCGATATGGTAGGCCTTGTCCAGCAAGTCAAAGCTAGCGATTTGTGGGAAATCATACTGTGGCCAGTCATTACGGACGATGTTTGAATTAGTTGCAGCTGCTTGCGCCAAAACCAATTCACGAACGTGTACATCTTCATTCAAAGAACCTGCAGTTCCCACACGGATCAATTTTTTCACGCCGTAGTCAACAATCAACTCACGCGCATAAATCGAAATAGATGGCATTCCCATCCCAGTTCCCATGACAGATACACGGTGACCCTTGTAAGTACCAGTATAACCAAACATGTTACGCACTTCGTTAAAACAAACAGCATCTTCAAGGAAATTCTCCGCAATAAACTTAGCACGAAGAGGATCCCCAGGAAGAAGAATTTTATCAGCAATTTCACCCTGCTGAGCAGCAATATGGATAGACATAATTAAGATATAAAGGGCGACAGAGAACAAAGTAAAAATAGGAAACTGACGAAGCATCTCAGATGCTAGACAGTTTATCTTTTTTACACAGTTCTCCGCCCGTATTCAGTTCAATGAATACAGTTAACCCATCCTTTCTTTTATTGTTATGAAAAGTTTTCCGCTCGTGTTCAAATCAAAACACACGCTCTACCTTTCTTTTTTTATATTATATAGCTAGGAAAAATCGGATTCGATCAAGATTCCAATAGGCCTACTTCATTTTTATTTAAAACAGTTATAAATATTTTTTAATCTTTTAAATCAAATCCTTGACTGGAAGAAATGGGCATTTCCTACCTAATTACTTTATTCTTTGACTTCTGACACAGTATGTTAGCCCAAGAAAAACGGTCTAATATTTTTGCAAATTCATAAGCTAAAACAGCTGTTACTAAGAGATACGGAAGAGAATCTATACCTAGCCCAGTGAAACCTATAACTAATCCAGTTGCAGACCAGGGGGCCCTCAAGGTCACAGACAAAAAGCAAACAGATCCCAAAAGCAAAATGCTTGGCTGGCTATCCCCACCTAGAATCATTCCAAAGAGAGCAGCTCCAGCCATCCCCAAGGCAAAAGATGGCGTAAGTGTACCACCATAGGCTCCTGCCCACAGAGTAATAAGAACGACCAGTGCTTTTAGGATAAACAAGAGGAATACTGTTTTGCCATTGCTACCATTCAATACTTCCTGAGCCATCATACGTCCATTTCCAAGTAGATGTGGAAAATAACTTGCCAACCCAGCAAGAAAAAGAAAAGCTGTAGGCAATGTGAGAAGTACTCGTTTATCTTTTATCCTGTTTGAAGACACTTCTTTACTCAAGCGACCAAAAAGCCAAGCTAGTGGGGTTAAGAAAAAAAGTAATAAGGGAATAATCCACATTTCCTTTAATGACCATGCGATGGCTGGAATCTGGTAGAGAGCCTGATCTGAAATAACCAAGCCTGCTGTATAGGTTGAGACATAGGTAGTCAAACCGACTAAGACAACTCGTTTAATAGATAGAGCAATTCCTAGAGTTTCAAAAACAAAGAAGACACTTGTTAATGGAACCTGGTAGACAGCTGCTAAACCAGCACCAGCACCACAAGCAAGGAGAAAGATTTGATCCTTCTTAGAGAGAGAACATATTTTTCCAATTGGTCCTGCAAATAGAGTTCCAATCTCTCGTGGCGCAGCTTCTTTACCAATAGGTGCTCCCCCTCCAACTGCAATAATCTGCCAAATTGAATGAAATAGCTGTTTTAAAAAATGAAGTTTGTATTGTGAAGTCTCATCCTTCATCTGTGCTTTAATGGAAAAAATCTGTGATTTTTTTTGCAAGAAATACCAGACCAAGGATGAGCTGGCACCCACGATTATTAAACTTAATCCTATCCGCGACGAGGAAACTCCATCTGTCAAGAATACAGTTTGATGCTCTGATTGACCAAAAGCTATCTCCTCTATTATCTTTAAAAGATAATGTAGAAAAATACCAGATAAACCTGAAACTATTCCTTGCAAAATGACTGCTAGGAATAATTTAAGATTATAAGGGATTTTCTGAAAAATACTCCTCACTTCTTTTAACATAGTAATAATTCAGTAAAAACGGCTTTAAGTAAGCCTTTAAAATCACCTTTAACACACTCAGTCACTTCTATAACCTCTTCGTGGTTAATCTCTTCTTTGAAACCAGTAGTATAGTTAGTAATACATAAAATTCCTAGAAGTTTCAAACCCGAGTAGGCTACAACAATAACTTCAGGAGCAGTTGACATTCCGACCACATCTGTTCCAAGCATCTTATAGGTACGAATTTCTACTCGTGTTCAAATCAGAACACCTCACTCTACCTTTCTGTTTAATTTTGTTCTTTCACAGAGAGCTACCTGAGTTCTATTCAAGCTCAGGTAGTACTTCTCTTATAAACTAAATCATCTCATTATTAAATAGTAGGATTTTTTACAAGACATCGTCATCAGAAATCTTAGAATTTAATGTTGTTCCCCAATGGGTAATTTTACGGTGGGGTTGAGCTAAAATTGGTCTGTTTTCATAGATTGTTTGCCATCTATTCCATAGTAGACCTGTCTTTTTCTCAATCTTAATTCGCAAATTTCTCATATTTTCTTTGATTGGGAGGTTGAGGACAAAACCTGCAGTCTGGTTGCGACCGTTTCCTTCCCAAGAACGACTACGAACAACTTGGTTTCCATCTTTATCTACTGTAACTTCTTCCCAAGTTATAGAGTAGCGGGCAATGTAAGCTCCACTATGTTGAATTGTCAATGTTTTATCTTTCACAGGAGTCTGACTGATTGGTTGAACTGGCTTAGAAACTTGTGTCGCCGTCTCACCATTCGTAGCTATAAAGCGGAAAACTTCTACTTCTGCAAGACTGAGGGCTTGATTGTTCTTACGTAGTTGCACACGAACACGGCGTCCCAATTTCCCATTTAATTGAACATCCAAGCTCGTTCCGTCAAGTTTAGAAACATACTGTCTAGCAACTTCTGTTCCTTTTTCATCATACAAAATCACATCAAAGTCTGACAGACGTTTAGAAAGTTCTCCATCCCCACGGTTATGAAGGCGAACAAGTCCTACCTGTTCTGTACGACCTAAATCAACTTCCCACCAAGGTTGATTTTCAAACTTAGTATGGGTAATTGATTGCTGGCTATAACTACTATTGGTATTGCCATCCAAGGCACGACTAGCATCTCCACCAAAATCAGTAGAACTTTGCTTAGCTTGTTTTTTCCAAGCGATATTCTCAGCACGATATACTTGGACTTCTGCAAGACTGAGGGCATTATAGCCTTCTAGCTCAATTCGAACATAGCGCGCTTTTTTATGGTTAATCGCAATTTGTGCTGATACATCTTTAAGAGATGTTATTCGTTTTCTTTCAATTTCTTTACCAGAACTGTCTAAAAGAATGACATCAAAGTTTGCCAATCTATCCTGGGCAGTGTCTGTGCGGTTGTAAATATTGATTTGGCGAATGGTTTCTTCTTTAGCCAAATCTACTTGCCACCAAGGCTTGGATTGGAAGTTGGTGTGAGTGACAGAATTGTGACCATAGTTACCATCAACTTTGCCATCCACAGCTCTTCTAGCATCTCCTCCGAAAGCTGTCGAACTTTGAGTAACCTGTTTCCCTAAGGCAATATTTTCCATTGGTTCAGCGCTTGGTTGACTAGAAGATTGAGGCAGAGCCTGTTTCTTAAAGAATCGCACTTTATCCAATTTCGGATCACGATAACCATGTTTATCCAAGGTAGCTCGTTTACCAATATTAAAGTTAGGAATATCATTCATTCGACTTTCAAAATAGCCACGAGAACGGTGTTTAAAGCGTGAATTACCTGTAAATGTAACGATATCACGATCATTATGAATCAAGGGAGTCACAACATTATCATTATCAACCACATAATGCTTAATTTTTCCACTAACAGCTAATTTACGGCTTTCCAAACCAACATCCCAGAAACCATTCTTAGCATTCCAAACAGTTCTGGAAGTAATCACTTTAGGAGCACTGAAAGTCGTTACTTTCCGTAATACATGGTTATAAAAATCAGGATATTTTTGGTAAGCTTCAACCGCTGCAATCTGAGCTAGGTAGCCTCCAAGAGAATGACCTGTCATATACAACTTGGTAATACTTGTATCCTTGGCTAATTCTCCAACAACTTTGCGGATATCATCCGCTTGAGCTGGTTTATTTCCCCCTAATAAAACCAAATCTGCACTTAAGTCCTTGGCATCATTAACTCGCGTTCCACGAATAGCCAACATGTGCACCGTTCCATCTTTGAGATAAGGAAGGTCGCTCTTGGTCTCAAATAAGAAAGCATCCAAGCCACTATCTGCATGGTAGGCTTTTTTCATCTTCCAGAAAGGAGCCAATTCATTGTGCATGAGTTTGTATTCTTGACGATCAAGATAGAGACTCGGGAAAGGATTCTTATGATCTAAAATTTTCCCAATATAATCATCGTCTCGATAGGCTAACTCCATAAAGAGAAGAGAATCACGGTCTGTGACATACCATTCTTTCTTATTGTCATCTTCTCCATCTGCCAAACCATCCCCATCACTGTCTGCTAGCAAGGGATGACTGTTATATCCTAGATAATCCTTACCATCTTTGTTGTACACATAAAGTTCATCTTTGTTTTTGATGCCATCTTGGTCATCATCCCCTTCCAAATCGAGAACTTTTTCACCATAGAGAGATTCATCAATCAAATCATTTTCTAAATGTAATTCCCCTTTGGAAATCTTCACCAAATCTTCTGCTGTTAAAGAACGAGTATTTGTTGGTTTTTCTGTCACAACTTCTTCTTTAGTTTCTTCTACAGGAGCATGAATAGGCGAGTCTTGAGCTGGCTCTGTTGTCTCTACTTTTGACTCTTCCCTTTTGTTTTCAAGAACTTCACTTGCTTCCAGAAGCGGTTGAGGAGCTAGTCTTGGCTCCTCTTTAAGAGGAGTTTCTAGTTTTGGAGCAACATTTTCCGGCTCTCTCAATTCCTCCTTAGAATCTAGCACTCTTGTTGCCACTTCAGATGTTACATCTTGCTTTAGTTCATTGGCTGAAATTCCAGCTGGAGCTAGAAATGCGAAGCCGACTGCAACAGATACAACCCCGATACTTAATTTTTTTATGCCAAAGCGCATAATTCGTTGACCAATTTTCATTATTTCTTATCTTTCTTTTCGTTTATTTGTAAGCAGACTCAAGCAAAATCTCATTGTGCTATATATGATAAGACTGAGAAATTCAGAAAGTAAATTCATTCTTATCTCTTCTTATCATACTAGTCTGCTTGGCTAGGAAGCTAATTCCAGCTTCCTAGATTCTTGTCTTTCACAATGCTGGCTATCAGACTCTTTCAGGTACAAGAGTAGGAAGAAACCCATAGTCTACCTATGTTTCTTCTTTAATCCGGATAGGCAGTCAATCCTGAAAAGACAGAGACATCCCCCTTTTAAATCTTTTTTCTTACAATTCTGCAAGAATCGCTTTAAGCAAGCCTTTGAAATCACCTTTAACACGTTCAGTCACTTCTACAACTTCTTCGTGGTTGAGTTCTTCTTGGAAACCAGCCGCAAAGTTAGTAATACATGAAATTCCTAGAACTTTTAAGCCTGAGTGGGCTGCCACGATAACTTCAGGAACCGTAGACATACCAACTGCATCTGCTCCCAGTGTCTTATAGGCACGAATCTCTGCTGGTGTTTCATAAGTTGGACCGGTTACACCGATATAGACACCTTCATCAAGCTTGATACCCAGTTTTTTAGCCACTTCATGGGCAGTAGCACGGTATTCTGGAGTGTAGGCCTTAGACATATCTGGGAAACGTGGACCAAAGTCATCCAAGTTTTCACCCATCAATGGATTTTGCCCCGTCATATTGATATGATCTGAGATAGCCATCAAAGTACCAGGACCATAACCAATACCACCAGCTGCATTGGTTACAATAACACCTTCACATCCAAGAACTTTCATGACACGTACTGGGAAAGTCACGACTTCCAGAGGATTGCCTTCGTAAAAATGGAAGCGACCTTGAAGAGCCAAGACCTTGCGACCTGCAAGTTCACCATATACCAATTTCCCAGCGTGACCAACTACTGTTGAACGGCCCCAGTTTGGAATATCCGCATAGTCTACTACAACTGGATTTTCGATTTCTTCTGCCAATTCTCCAAGACCTGACCCAAGGATTAGACCGAACTCAGGCGTTTGGATTCCCTTTTCTTTCAGGAAAGCAGCTGTTTCATTGATTTTGTCTAAAAATGTCATTGTGTGTCTCCTTTATTATTATTTTTTAGCATTTGACCGATTTTGTCAAAGGTTTTGGCATTGCGAATAGTAATATTGCGATAGAAAGGCACCTTGAGCAAGTACTTGTGATAGGCAGTTTTAGAGTAGGTTTCTTCAGAGAATTTTCCCCAGAAAATACCAAGTTTTCCAAAATGAAGCACCTCATCTTTCAGCTCTAAACTTTCAACTGTCGCGATGACTTGCTCCACGTCCAAGCCCTCAGTGTAAAAGAGGACGTCTTTTCGTGCCAAATCTTCATTCCACCAAGCTGGTAGATTCTCCACTTCTGCTTCATAGTCTTCTTGACTCATTATGGAAAAACTCTGAATAAATGGATAATGGACTGCAAAGAAAGTCTCTAATTTTTCAATCAATTGGGATTTTGAGTCTGCCGAAGTAAAGAAAATATTGCCACTGTTGATGTAGCTTTCAACCTTTTCCAGTTCCAATTCTGTCAGTTCTTGACGAAGCTCCGCCATGACGACCTTATTCTTGCCACCAACATTAATACCCCTCACCAGCAAAGCATAGTGCGTCATTTTATACCAATTTATCTAAGAAACTTTCCCCAATCATGGCTGTTTCAACACCAAAGTTATCTGCAACAGTCGCTGAAATATCTGCAAAATGTCCAACTGGAATCAAACCATTTCCTTTAAAGGCAGGACTGTAAGCCAAAAGTGGAATATATTCACGAGTGTGGTCTGTTCCTGCATAGGTTGGGTCATTTCCATGGTCAGCAGTAATCAAAAGAAGGTCATCCTCTCTCATGGCTGCGATAATTTCAGGCAAGCGTTCATCAAACTCATGCAAGCAATCACGATAACCATGAGCATTACGACGGTGGCCGTAAAGGGCATCAAAGTCAACCAAGTTTGTGAATGAGAATCCTTTTTCAAATTCAGCAAGGCCCATGGTCTTCAATAGTGTATCAATTCCATGGCTGTTTGACTTGTTGTGGCCCATGTCATGGTTAATACCAGCACCGTTAAATATATCATTGATTTTACCAACAGCATAAGTATCGATACCAGCTTCATTCAATTTATCCAAAACAGTCGGTGCAAATGGAGAAACGGCTAAGTCACGACGGTTGGCTGTACGAGTGAAGTTGCCTGGTTCACCTACATAAGGGCGAGCAATGATACGACCTAGAAGGGCAGGGCGCTCAAGGGTAATTGAACGAGCGTATTCACAGATACGGTACAATTCGTCCAAAGGAATAATATCTTCGTGGGCAGCAATTTGCAAAACAGGATCAGCTGAAGTATAGATAATCAACTCTCCAGTTTCCATCTGACGTGGTCCAAAATCATCGATAACGGCTGTTCCTGAGTAAGGTTTGTTGGCTTCACGAATGACCTTACGTCCTGAAAATTCTTCGATTTTTGTCAAGATTTCTTCTGGGAATCCATTCCAGAAAGTATCGAAAGGCTCAGTAATGTTGAGTCCCATGATTTCCCAGTGCCCAGTCATGGTATCCTTACCAAGGGATACTTCTTCCAATTTTGTTGCATATCCAGTTGGATTGCTTTCTGCCGGTACAGTCTTAAGAGGAGTTTCACGAGGAATATTTCCAAGACCTATTTTAGCCATATTTGGGACATTCAAACCAACTGTTTTTGAAATGTGTCCCAGTGTGTCAGAAGCTCCATCTGGAACCCCTGCATTGACAAAGTTATTAGCATCTGGTGCAGCTCCGATTCCTACAGAATCCAGTACCACCAAATGAATACGATTAAATTTAGACATCTTATGCCCCCTTCTATTTTTCTTTTCTTGAGGTTAAAATCTGAACCCCATCTCGTCCAGCAACAATGACCTTATCCACCATTTGGTTGAATAAACCGTGCTCTACGACACCAACGACATGGTCCAATTCTTGTCCGAAAGCAATTGGATCTTCAATGACATCCAAGGCAAGATCGATGATAAAATTCTGCATATCCGTCACAAAACGTTGGCCATCTTTTTCACGGAAACTTGGTTTGTAGCCAGCTCGTTCAAAACGACGAAAGACCTGTTCTGCACCATACTGAACCACTTCTACTGGCAATTTAAAAGCACCTAGTTTTTCGACTAGCTTGCTTTCATCCACCACCCAAATGTATTCTTTTGATGGTGTCGCAACAACCTTCTCCATCAGAAGAGCACCACCACCACCTTTGATTCCATTAAACTGACTATCCACTTCATCCGCGCCATCAACTGTCACATCGACAAAGTCTACTTGGTCAATAGATTTGAGTGGGATATTAAGGCCTTCTGCCTGTTTAGTGGTCGCACTAGAAGTCGTTACAGCTATAATCTGCAATCCTTCTTCCTTGATACGACGACCGATTTCTTCGACAAAATAATAGGCAGTCGAGCCTGTTCCAAGTCCAACGACCATGCCATCCTTGACAAACTCAGCAGCCTTGATACCTGCCATTTTCTTCAGATTTTCCACCGATTTACCTCCATCATTCTCAGTTCTTATTTTACTATGAAACCGCTTTTTATTCAAGTGAAAAGATCAAATTTACATTTTTCATCAATCTTTCTTTAAAAATATGCATTTTCTTTTTACCAAACGAATAAAAATGAGTTTATCTTTTATGTATTTGATTTGTTCATCTCTTTCCAGTTCCAAAAATAAGACCTTAACTTTGATACGTCTAGTTTAGCATTAAAGCAGGCGCATTTCAAGAATCATAAATTAAGAGAAGGAAGTAGGTTTATCTATCTATTTTAAACAAGTTTATCTTTGCTTACCCTCTCTTGTTGACAAATAATTTTCATTACTTTAGGAAGACAATTACTAATTCCCGTTGGCAAGACCACATAATGTTCTTGAGCTAGTTCTTGGGCAATAGCTGAATGAAGATGGGTCGCTACTGTCACACGTTCGTAGAGACTGGCCTGTCGGAATTGGCCTGCAAATCCTGCAATCATCCCAGCAAGCGTATCTCCCATTCCCCCAGTCGCCTGATAGGGACCGCCAACCTGTAACTGGTAATAATCAGATTGGCCAGCTTGCCAAATACGAGTAGCTGGACCTTTCTCCACCAAAATTGTTCCTTGAGGGAAGGAAGTTAGGGTACTAGTCGTTGCATCTTCGTTTTGCTTTTCAATCGTAATACCAGACAACTTTTCCCATTCTTTTTGGTGGGGAGTTAGGATAAGCTGGTTAGATGGAAACGACAAACTTGTCCTAGCAAGGATGGTTAAGGCCCCTCCGTCTACAATCAAAATCTGATTCTTTTTTAAGCCAGCAAAGACCTGTTTGACTAGTTCTTCTCCAAAAGCATCGTCTCGTAAACCAGGCCCCATCAAGACAACTTCTGCCTTCTCCAATTGCTCTTGTAACAATTGCTGGTCTTGAAGAGAAAAGGCCATAGCCTCAGGTAAATGACTGTGCAAAGCTGGGATATTTTCTCTATCTGTTCCAACAGTCACCAATCCTGCACCGCTTTTTACTGCTGCCAAGGCAGCCATGATGATGGCACCACCATAAGGATAAGTTCCACCCAGCAAGAGCAGACGACCGTAGTCTCCTTTATGACTTGTACGAGAACGTTCAATAATAATTTTTTCTAGTAAGGTTTGATCAATCACTTTCATCCTTTTTTCCTCTCACTTTTATTATACAACAAAAAGGAGGCGCAAACCTCCTTTTCTACTATTTTCCCTTAAATTCCGTAAAAGTCTGTAAGATTTTGTCTGCTACTGCCGGAGAAGGAGCTACCTTTATCTTTAGCGTTTCATCTGCATATGGAGTAAGGCCAGCGAAATCTCCAATCTGGACAGAATAGAGAGACGTTTTAAACAGTTCAATATCGTTTTGGTCATTTCCAAAAGCAATGAAGTTCTCCTCACATAACTTTTCAACAGTTGTCGCCTTATGAGTATCCAAGGGGTTGACATAAAGACACTTTTCATGCGTATGATAGGACAGATGGGCTAGCCCCAGTCTTTCTAACTGACCAAGCAGATCATCAAGCAAATCCTCATGGTCACCCATATAAACGACTACCTTAATCGGAGTCCCTAAGTCCTCAAGCTTCTGATGACGAGCTACCTTTAGGGGATCCACACTGGAGATAAATGGAATCTTCTCTAGAATCTGACCACTATAGTCAAAACAATCATCTACAAAGAAAGGGTGATTATAGGTCTGGCAATAATCCACTAGCGTCTGATAAATCCTAACATCGAGATTCCTTTCATAGATAGCTTTTCCCAGATAATAGGCTACACCACCATTCAAACCTATGACCAAGCGCTGACTAAGCTCGGAACCTAATAAGCCCAAACAATCCCGATAAGAGCGAGCTGAGGCAAATACAACCTCATGTCCATAATCTTCAGCCTTTAAAAGAACCTGCCTAATCTCTTCATCTATGGTCATATAGTCAAAAGACAGCGTCCCATCCAAATCAAATACGAATTTCATTTTCCTAGTCCTTGTCCAATGTCCGAACTGCCGCCTGATAGGTTTGCTCCATCAGCATAGTAATGGTCATAGGACCGACACCTCCAGGAACTGGCGTAATATGGCTAGCAAGTGGGGCAACTGCCTCATAATCAACATCACCACAGAGCTTACCATTTTCATCGCGGTTCATCCCAACGTCAATGACTACCGCACCTGGTTTCACAAAATCAGGAGTCACAAACTTGGCGCGACCAATTGCGACCACAAGAATATCTGCTTTAGCAGCCACCTTGGCAAGATTATGAGTCCGTGAGTGAGTCAAAGTTACTGTCGCATTTTTGGCCAAAAGAAGCTGGGCCATGGGCTTTCCAACGATATTGGAGCGACCGATGACGACCGCATTTTTACCTTCTAAGTCAATCCCATATTCATGGAACATTTCCATAATTCCTGCCGGTGTTGATGGAATCATGACTGGATGTCCAGACCAAAGGCGTCCCATATTTAGGGGATGGAAACCATCCACATCCTTTTCTGGGTCAATAGCTAATAAAACCGCCTCTTCATCAATGTGTTTTGGTAATGGCAACTGGACCAAAATCCCATGCCAAGCTGGATCCTGATTGTATTTGGCAATCAGGTCTAACAATTCCTCTTGCGTAATGTTCTCTGGAACTCGCACTACTTCGCTACGGAAACCAGCCGCAAGGGCAGAACGTTCCTTGTTGCGAACGTAGACTTGGCTGGCTGGATTGTCCCCAACCAAAATCACTACCAAACCAGGCACTAGACCTGTTTCTTCCTTTAATTTTGCAGTCTTTTCAGCCAACTGCCCCTGCAATTTGGCCGCTAAAGCTTTCCCATCAATAATCTGTGTCATATCACTTCTCTTTTCTTTCAAATATCTTCCATTATACCAAAAACTGCCAGCACCCTCTAACACTTCTTTCCTAGGCTATCCTATAGTTTCAAACTATAAGAAAAAGCTCAGGTCGAGCTTTTCTTTAATATCTTGTCTTGAAATTTTAAAATAGATTATAAAACCTTACTCAAGAAGTCTTTAGTTCGTTGTTCTTGGGTTTGTTCAAAAATCTGCTCAGGTGTCCCGTCTTCAACAACTACACCGTCTGCCATAAAGATGACACGGTCTGCCACCTCACGGGCAAATCCCATCTCATGTGTTACGATAACCATAGTCATCCCTGACTTGGCAAGATCTTGCATAACAGCCAATACCTCACCTACCATTTCAGGATCCAAAGCTGAAGTTGGCTCGTCAAAGAGCAAAACATCTGGTTCCATGGCCAACCCACGCGCGATGGCAATCCGTTGTTGCTGTCCGCCCGACAGACTCTGTGGATAAGCAGTTGCCTTATCTGGCAAACCAACTTTTTCCAAAAGCTCTTTGGCCCTCTTCTCTGCAATTGCCTTGCTTTCACCTTTGGTCTTGATAGGTGACAAGGTGATATTTTCCATCACAGTCATATTAGGAAAGAGATTGAATTGTTGGAAAACCATGCCCATCTTCTCACGCATGGCAAAGAGGTCATTCTTCTTGTCCGTAATATCAACTCCCTCAAAGATAACCTTCCCTTTGGTTGCTTCTTCCAACAAATTCATAGAGCGAAGCAAGGTAGATTTCCCGCTTCCTGAAGGACCGATGATAACGACAACTTCTCCTCTTTTAATCTCGAGGTTGATGCCCTTCAATACTTCATTCTTTCCAAAGGATTTATGTAAATTTTCAATTTTTATCAAGGTTTCTGTCATTATTTCTTATCTCCTTGTCCCATACGTTTTTCAAAAGCTTTCAAGGCTACGGTCAAAATAGAGGTCATAATCAAGTAATAAAAGGCTGCAAATAAAAGTGGTGTCAAAGGCAAATAGGTTGTTGTAGAAACTGTTGTAGCCCCATTCCATAACTCCATAACACCGATAGCTGATAAGAGGGAGCTGTCCTTGATAATGGTGATAAATTCGTTCCCCAATGCTGGCAAAATATTTTTGATTGCTTGTGGCAAAATCACATAGCGCATCGCATTTTTAGGACGAATCCCTAACGAATAAGCCGCTTCTAGCTGACCTTTTGGAACCGCATTAATCCCAGCACGAACAGTCTCAGAAACATAAGCACCACTGTTCATAGAGATAATCAAAATCCCTGGAATCAGACGAGAAAGATCAACACCCAAAATTCCAACCTGAATAGTCGGGGCATTGATATGCATAAGAGCAAAGGCAATCATAATCTGAACCATCATCGGTGTCCCACGGAAAATCCAAACGTACAAGTTGGCGAGCCAGACAAGCGGTTTAAACTTTGAACGTTGCCCAAAAGCCAAGACAACACCTAAAATGGTTCCCAAAAAGACAACACAGATAGAAATGAGAACCGTCACGACAGCCCCATAGTTAAAATAAGGTAAATACTTAGGTAAAAAAGAAAAATTCATAGTCACACTGCTTTCTAAAATAGAATACTGTATGATTATAACATGTATTGAATTAAAATTCAAACTTTTTATTTGATTTATTCAAAAAAACTTTAAGCTAGTAGAATTAGCGAGAAATCTTAGTTTTTTCTAGTCAATTTGGCCTCCTTTATGGTAAAATAGTAACGATAAGAAATGAAGGAGAATCAAAATGGAATCACATTTGGTTAGAATCATCAACCGCCTTGAAGCAATGGCAAACGATGGCGGAAATTTAAAACGTAATTTTGAACGCGAAGGAGTTGTTGTTGCAGAAGTTGCGTACAGCCACGACGAAGAAAACGGCTCAATCTTTACCCTTCGTGATGTAGAAGCTCGCGAAACCTATACTTTTGATAGCATTGACTTGATTGCAATGGAGATTTACGAACTTCTCTACTAATCTAAAACAAGCAGGATTACCCCCTGCATGTCTAACCAAAATCCTTTTTGTCTCACAAATAGGATTTTTTTATAGTCCAAATTCACAAAAATTTTCATTGTAACAACTTCTCAAAGCTGCAATCTTTTTACTTGCTTTACACCCCAATCCTGTTATAATGAAAGTATAGAAATTTGACTATTTTTGACCTTTAAACAGGTCAGGCTAAAGAAAGAAATGAGGTAGATGTATGCTTTGTCAAAACTGTAAAATCAACGACTCAACAATTCATCTTTACACCAATCTCAATGGAAAACAAAAACAAATTGACCTCTGTCAAAACTGCTACAAGATTATCAAAACAGATCCTAACAACAGTCTCTTTAAAGGAATGACAGATTTGAACAATCGTGACTTTGACCCCTTTGGTGATTTCTTCAATGATCTAAACAATTTCAGACCTTCTAGCAATACTCCTCCGACTCCCCCAACCCAATCAGGTGGAGGTTACGGTGGAAATGGCGGTTATGGTTCCCAAAATCGTGGACCTGCCCAAACTCCGCCCCCAAGCCAAGAAAAAGGCCTGCTGGAAGAATTTGGTATCAATGTAACTGAGATTGCCCGTCGTGGAGATATAGACCCTGTTATTGGGCGCGACGATGAGATTATCCGTGTCATCGAGATTCTCAATCGTAGAACCAAGAATAATCCTGTTCTTATCGGTGAACCAGGTGTCGGAAAAACGGCCGTTGTCGAAGGTCTAGCTCAGAAAATCGTTGATGGCGATGTTCCACATAAACTCCAAGGTAAACAAGTCATCCGTCTGGATGTGGTTAGCTTGGTTCAAGGAACGGGTATCCGTGGACAATTTGAAGAACGCATGCAAAAACTCATGGAAGAAATTCGCAAACGTGAGGATATCATTCTCTTTATCGATGAAATCCATGAAATTGTTGGTGCTGGTTCTGCGAGTGATGGTAATATGGATGCTGGAAATATCCTCAAGCCAGCCCTTGCCCGTGGGGAACTACAACTGGTCGGTGCCACTACCCTAAATGAGTACCGTATCATTGAAAAGGATGCTGCCCTAGAGCGTCGTATGCAGCCTGTCAAAGTCGATGAACCAACAGTGGAAGAAACAATCACTATCCTCAAAGGAATTCAAAAGAAATACGAAGACTACCACCACGTCCAGTATACCGATGCTGCAATTGAAGCAGCTGCAACTCTTTCCAATCGCTACATCCAAGATCGCTTCTTGCCTGACAAGGCCATTGACCTCCTAGATGAAGCTGGCTCTAAGATGAACTTGACCTTGAATTTTGTCGATCCTAAAGTCATTGATCAACGCTTAATCGAGGCTGAAAATCTCAAGTCTCAAGCTACACGAGAGGAAGATTTTGAGAAGGCCGCCTACTTCCGCGACCAGATTGCTAAGTATAAGGAAATGCAAAAGAAAAAGGTCACAGACCAGGATACTCCTATCATCAGTGAAAAAACCATTGAGCATATTATCGAGCAGAAAACCAATATTCCTGTTGGCGATTTGAAAGAGAAAGAACAATCTCAACTTATCCATCTAGCTGAAGACCTCAAGTCTCATGTTATTGGGCAAGACGATGCTGTCGATAAGATTGCCAAGGCTATTCGCCGGAATCGTGTCGGTCTCGGTACCCCTAACCGTCCAATTGGAAGCTTCCTCTTTGTCGGACCAACTGGTGTCGGTAAGACAGAACTTTCCAAACAACTAGCTATCGAACTCTTTGGTTCGGCTGACAGCATGATTCGCTTTGACATGAGCGAATACATGGAAAAACATAGTGTGGCTAAGTTGGTCGGCGCTCCTCCAGGTTATGTTGGCTATGATGAGGCTGGGCAATTAACTGAAAAAGTTCGCCGCAATCCATATTCTCTTATTCTATTGGATGAAGTAGAAAAAGCCCATCCAGATGTCATGCACATGTTCCTTCAAGTCTTGGACGATGGTCGTTTGACAGATGGGCAAGGACGCACCGTTAGCTTCAAGGACTCCATCATCATCATGACTTCAAATGCTGGGACTGGAAAAGCCGAAGCCAGCGTTGGATTTGGTGCTGCTAGAGAAGGACGAACTAACTCTGTCCTCGGTGAACTCGGTAACTTCTTTAGCCCAGAGTTTATGAACCGTTTTGATGGCATTATCGAATTTAAGGCTCTCAGCAAAGATAATCTCCTTGAAATCGTCGAGCTCATGCTAGCGGATGTTAACAAACGCCTTTCTAGCAATAACATTCATTTGGATGTAACTGAAAAGGTCAAGGAAAAATTGGTTGACCTTGGTTATGATCCAAAAATGGGGGCGCGCCCACTTCGTCGTACTATTCAAGACTATATTGAGGATGCAATCACTGACTACTACCTTGAAAATCCAAGCGAAAAAGATCTCAAAGCAGTTATGACCAGCAAGGGCAAGATTCAAATTAAATCTGCCAAAAAAGCTGAAGTGAAAACTTCTGAAAAAGAAGTATAAATCCTATAGAAAAGGAGTAGAAAATGAAAATTTTCTGCTTCTTTTTTACTAAAATAACTGTAATTTCTTGACAGCTTGCCCTTTGTCCATTATGATAATAATAACGATACTAGATAATGAGGAAAATTCAATGGCAAACCCAACTTTCGGAGAAAAAAAAGCGAATACAGACTATGTTGCACGCTATGGAGTGTATGCAGTTATCCCTGACGCTGAACAAAAACAAATAGTTTTAGTTCAAGCTCCTAATGGTGCTTGGTTCTTACCAGGTGGCGAAATTGAATCAGGTGAAAATCATCAGGAAGCCCTAAAGCGTGAATTGATTGAAGAGCTTGGATTCACAGCTGAAATTGGTACCTACTACGGACAAGCTGACGAATATTTCTACTCTCGTCACCGTGACACCTACTACTACAATCCTGCCTACCTCTATGAAGCGACTTCTTTCAAAGAAGTACAAGAGCCACTAGAAGACTTTAATCATATTGCTTGGTTCCCTATTGACGAGGCTATTGAAAATCTCAAACGTGGTAGTCATAAATGGGCCATCCAATCTTGGAAAAAACAGCATAAGATTGACTAATACTCTTCGAAAATCTCTTCAAACTACGTCAGCGTCGCCTTACCTTAGATATGGTCACTGACTTCGTCAGTCTTATCTACAATCTCAAAACTGTGTTTTGAGCAACCCGCGGCTAGCTTCCTAGTTTGCTCTTTGATTTTCATTGAGTATAAATCAAGCGACTTTATTCAAAAAGTGCTATAATAGAATTAGAAAATCGGAGGAAATATTATGAAGCTTATCAATACGACAAACTCACACTCGCAACTTGTAAAAAGTCAGCTAGAAAGTACCGATGCAACCCTTGTTGAGGTTTATTCTGCAGGGAATACAGATGTTATTTTTACCCAAGCTCCGCTTCACTATGAAATCCTCATCTCAAATAAACACCGTGCTATTCGTGAGCCTGAAATCGAAACCATTCAAGAATTTTTCTTGAAACGTAAAATTGATAAGGAATCTATTGATGAGGCCAATATCAAGACACTCTACTCAGAAAAATTGATTGGAATTTCAATCCCAATCAAGTAAAGAACTTGAGTAAAAACTCGATTTGAGAGAAAGTCCAATAAGTCTTTCCATAATAAAACGCATAGTAGCAAGAGTTCCTAAACCCGCTATTATGCGTTTTTATCATTTTGAATCCTTTTGCTCACGATATTACTATAGAAAAAGATTTGATTCTGCTCCTCACACAATCAAATCTTTTTCTTTTATTAAAAACGAATCGTTTCACGTGTTTTCTCATATGAGGTAACAAAGCGATTGGTTACACCAGGCTCTGCCACTTCCAATGCTTGAGAAATCTTGTCAAATGAAGCATGATAATCAAATTCTTTTTCAAAAATATCTAAAGCTTCGTTAAATGCTTCTTGAATGCGTTCATCAAATGAGCGGTAACGGTTAGAATACTGTAATAATTGTTCTGTCAAAGTTGCATATTGTACAATATTATAAGTTTCCGTTTCTAAAGCTTCCATATCATTCGTTGCAATTTCAAGAACTCGGGTAACAGATTCAATGTTAATCATTTTCTGTTCTAACTCAACCATTAAATCCTCGGTATTATTGCTTGCCGTAAAGAATAACTTCAAGAAAGTTTGTGGAATACCTGGCAGATTGCGTTTTTCCATGTATCGCTTGATAGTATGGAGACGATTGACATAAACATTGGCCTTTTGACGTGCATTGATATCATCTTTCTCAATTTGTGTCAGGCGCTCACTAACTGAAATTTGCTCATCTTCAATATCTTTTAGTTGAGTTTGTAAATCCTCAAGATTTTCTTCAAGAACTGAATAAGCTTGGGTTGGTTCTTCTTGATTTGAAGTTACCTCAACAATAGCTGCCTCAAAATTCTCTAATTCTGTCTGAATACGACGAACATGGCTTGCAGCTGTCTCAGGAAGTAAATAGGTCTTGCTCAAACGTGCAATATCTTCTCCCAATAAAGTATTATTCTCTTTCATATGTTGAAGGTAAGTTGGAAGAGTTGCAAGTAGATTTTCCACTACTTTCTGAGCAGCAATTTCTCGAGTAAAAATATCATACAAGGCATTGATTTCCTCTTGTGCCTGTCCATTCTCATATTCGGCATTATCCAATTCCAACTGACGAATATTCTCTTGGTTTTTCTTGAATGCTTCATAAAGCAAGTGGAAACGTGCTTCAATATCCGTTTCAACAAAATGATAATTAGCATCAATTAGTTTACGATAACCATCTTCTAAATCTTCTAGTTGATCTGGTAGCTCTTTAGATAATGTTGTTACAATTGCTGGTATACGATCAACAATATGTGTCAAAGCCAAGATATGATTTTCAGCATTATCCAAAATCACTGCGGCTTCCACAGGGTCACCCGATGAATTCAAGGTTACAAATTGTGAAAATTCAGATTGGATATTTTCTAATTGTTTTTCAATTTCATCCAAGGCTTGACCATACTGTTCTGAATTTTCAGCAACTCTATGCTGAAGTTCCTCAAATAAATCCAAAGCATGAAGAACACGACCACTATTTTTAGATTCTTGCTTCTCTAAGTCTGCCAAAGCATTGCGAATTTCAGCAATATCTTCTTCAATCAAAGTAATTTGACTCTCAATTTGGTCAATTTGATGACTGGCCTTGAGAAAACGAAATGAATGGTTATAGCCTTCTGCTTCAAAGAGATTATTTTCAATATCGGCAAAAGAGTTGAGAGATAAATCGACCCATTTTTGATTCCATTCACGGAAAGCCACTTGACTTTGTCCAATCAAGTGCATATTTTTTACAGCTTCTACTTCATCATTTACTGGAAGATTGTATAGTTCTTCTTTTCTTTCTTCTAGCGCCTCTAATCTTCCCTCATTTCGCTTACGTAGAAAGATTGCCACTACATAAGCCAGAACTAAAATGACTGCAATTGCAACCATTAAATAAATTAGTTGTCCATTAGACATATCAAACTCCTTTTTTACTTGAAACAATCGTAATGATTATATCATATTTTTTAGACCAAGGGAACTACTTCTCCCGATTTTTTAGACATCAAGTGTACTATAAACGGCATTTTCTTCGATAAACTCACGACGAGGTTCTACTCGATCCCCCATCAACATATCAAAGATTTTATCTGCTTCTGCAGCATCGTCCACAGAAACTCTGGCCATCAAGCGATGTTCGGGATCCATGGTTGTTTCCCATAATTGGTGATCATCCATTTCACCCAGACCTTTATAACGCTGAATGGTTGGTTTGGCACGTCCTTCACTATGGCGAGCCAAGGCTTCTTGGAGTTTAATTTCTTGATCTGCTCCTGGCTGAATATATTCTTTAATCTCGCTTCCAACCTTGACACCATAGATTGGTGGTTGGGCGATATAAACATATCCAGCTTCTAGGATTGGTTTCATATAACGATAAATCAAGGTCAAAAGAAGGGTACGAATGTGGGCTCCATCGACATCGGCATCCGTCATCAAAACGAGTTTTTGGTAACGGGCTTTCGAAACATCAAATTCTGCGCCAAATCCTGTTCCCATGGCTGTGAAAAGACTACGAATTTCTTCGTTAGCTAGAATCTTATCCATACTTGCTTTTTCAACGTTCAAAATCTTACCGCGAATTGGAAGGATAGCCTGAAACTCACGGTTACGACCAGATTTGGCTGATCCACCAGCTGAGTCTCCTTCGACGATGAAGAGTTCTGTTTCAGCAGGATTGTTAGAAGAGCAGTCTGCTAGTTTCCCTGGAAGGTTGGAAATTTCCAAACCAGATTTTTTACGAGTGACTTCACGCGCACGCTTGGCAGCCACACGAGCCTTAGCAGCTAAAATCCCTTTTTCCACGATACGTTTGGCAATCTGTGGATTTTCCATGAGGAAATCGGAGAAGGCATCACTGAAGAGGCGATTGGTAATCTTGACCACTTCGCTATTCCCCAGTTTGGTCTTAGTTTGTCCTTCAAACTGTGGATTTGGGTGTTTAACTGAGATAACTGCAGTTAATCCTTCACGAACATCTTCCCCTGTTAGGTTGTCTTCATTGTCTTTTAGTAACTTATTCTTACGAGCATAATCGTTGATGACACGTGTTAAGGCTGTACGGAAACCTTGTTCATGCGTTCCACCTTCATGGGTATGAATATTATTGGCGAAACTCATGACATTTTCATGGTAACCTGTTGTGTACTGCATGGCTACCTCAACTGTGATATCATCCATCTCACCATCTGTGTAGATTGGTGTATCAAAGATTACATCCTTGTTCTCGTTGATATATTCAACATAACTAGCAATCCCACCCTCATAATGGTAATGCTTGGTTTGTTCCAAACCTTGGCGCTTATCTGTAATTGAAATTTGAAGACCGCGATTTAGAAAGGCCAACTCTTGAATCCGTTTATTTAATTTATCAAAATCAAAAGTTGTTGTTTCAGTAAAGATTTCTGGATCTGGTGTGAAGTGAACCGTTGTTCCAGTTCTATCTGTATTCCCAACCACCTCAAGGTCTGCGACAACATGACCACGACGGTATTCTTGGTAATGAATTTTACCGTTTTTGTGGACATGGACGTCTAATTGAGTGGAAAGAGCATTAACGACTGATGACCCTACTCCGTGAAGACCACCTGAAACCTTGTATCCGCCACCGCCGAACTTTCCTCCAGCGTGAAGGACTGTAAAGACGGTCTCAACAGCAGGACGGCCTGTTTTTTCCTGAATATCGACTGGGATACCACGCCCATCATCGACAACAGTAATCGAATTATCTGGCTCAATAAAGACTTGGATATGGCTGGCAAATCCTGCCAAGGCCTCGTCAATTGAGTTATCAACAATTTCCCAGACTAGATGGTGAAGACCTTCTTTTGAGGTTGATCCAATGTACATCCCTGGACGCATACGAACAGCCTCTAAGCCCTCTAAAACTTGAATTTGACTGGCATCATAATCCTGTGCCTGCAGATTTTTGATTTCTTCTGTCATCTTATTCCTTTTTCTTATATGTCTAATACTTGTCTTAAATTCACGATACTGGTAAACAAGTGGGTATCGAGTCTTGCAGCTTGACCTGCTTCGATATCAATCGGTCGATCACCAATGACAAGACCAGAGCCAATCTGATATTTTTCTCTTAAATAAATCATAGACTCAGGATTTGGCTTTCTCTTAAAACCTGAGCTAGAAGTCACTACTTCCGTAAAATAGGTTGCTATAGAAGTTTTTTCTAAAATTTCTAAGACCTGATTATTTCGATGAGAGACCAAAAAATGACGGCCACCTTGATTTGAAATGTCTTCCAATAATTCAGAAACTCCTTCAAACAAAATCGGGTGTTCAAGCTCTCTGGCTTCATTTTCCTTGTATTTTTCTAAAAAATTCTCTAAATTGGGAGCGAATGTCTCAATCGCAAAAGGAGTAGAAACCTTTAAAGCTTGATAGACACTGTCATGGTCTTGTGTGACGCCATACAGTGCCAATGTTTCAACAAATGCGGCTGTTGAAGTTTCATAATTATCCAGTAAAGTTCCACCTAAATCCCAGATATAATCGTGATATTTCATACCCTTCATTATAGCATTTTTTTATGAAAAAAGCGATGATTTCCCTGATTTTTCCACATAAAAAACGAGAGAATAACTCCCGTTTTACTGATTTTTACCAAAGACATCTCGATAGAGCATTCCTGTTCGTAAACTCTCTTCGTCCCCTCCTAGTTGCTCCACCAACTCGTAGGCAAAGGCAAGAGCTGTCGAAGGGCCTCGACTGGTTGTCAACTGACCATCTACCACTACTGTTTCCTTGACATATTGACCATCAAGGATTTGCTCTTGAACGCCGTCATAACAAGTAAACTTCTTGTTTTTCAACACTCCTGCTTGATTGAGGGCAATTGGTGCCGCACAAATGGCTGCCAGTTTCTTCCCTTCTTGCTCGAAGCTTTGCAATTCTTGCATCAAGGCCTGATTGTCCCGTAAATGTGCAGAACCAGGCATGCCGCCAGGAAGAACAACCATATCATAGTCTGATAAATCACCATCAAAGACACGATCTGCTCTTACTTGGATTGCGTGCGAACCTGTCACTTGCTCCTCAAAACCAACCATATCACAAGTAATATTTGCCCGACGCAAGACATCCACAACTGTCAAAGCTTCAATTTCTTCAAAGCCCTGAGCCAACATAACTGCTACTTTTACCATGATTTTCTCCTTATTTGATTTGTTTTAATACAACCTTTTTCCGCTTGAATGGGACTTTTCCGCTCTTTTCTTCAGCTAGATTGGTCTGGTAACTCATCGATAAAAGCAAGCCAACACCAATCAGATTACTGATAATAGCTGATCCTCCTTGAGAAATGAAAGGCAGTGGAATCCCGGTCAAAGGAAGCAAGCCCGTTACAGCACCGATATTCTCAAAGATGTGGAAGAGCAACATCATAATCAAACCTGTGGAAATATAGGTGTAGAACTGGTTATTTGATTTGAGAGTAATCTTCAACATACGATAAATGAGCATGAGATAAAGGGCGATAACAAGGACAGAGCCAATAAAGCCAAAATCTTCTGCGATCACCGTGAAAATCATATCCGACTCTCGAACCGGAATAAGCAGATTCGAAGCATTAAAACCTTGACCAAATAAGCCACCACTCCCAATGGCAATCTGCCCTTGAGCCTGCTGGTAAGTCGTTGTTTGGGCAAACTCAAAGGGATTGAGCCAAGCCAAAATCCGATTGATTTGGTAGGTCGGCATTCCAATCTGGTGAAGAAAAGCTCGTCCGTCCTTGCTAATAAAGATAGCTAAGAAACCAGCAACTCCTGTTACAGCAGTCACAAATACTGGGATAATAATTTTCCAAGAAACTCCTGATAGCAAGACGATGCCTGAGAAAATGGCTACAAAAACCAAAGCCGTCCCCAAGTCACTTTGAAGTGCTAAAAGAACTAGGACTGGAATGGTAAAGACAATCATCCAAAAAATTAATAAAAAGTCCAGCGGAACTGTGCGTCTCCATTCCTTATGTTTCTTTGTAAATTGAACAATCACACGAGCCAACATGAGAATATAGGATATCTTCATAAATTCTGACGGTTGGAATAGGGTAATTCCATTTATTGATACCCAGTTTTTGGCACCCGTTGATGCAACTAGGCTTGGATTATAAAAGACGATCGGCAAGACCATGAGTCCCAAGCCTAAAATATACAGAAAGGGTGTCACCTTCCAAAGAAATTCTGTATTAAAGAGCATGACGATAAAACCAATCACAAGCCCCAAGGCGATCCAGGCGACCTGCTGCCCTAAAATGGGCAGAATATTGTTTGGATAATCATGACTAACAGCTATATAAATAGCCACCACGCCAATAACCAGTAGAAAAAATACTGGCAATAGCAAACTATAATCGACTCTAGAGTCGAGAGAACGTTTCATATACACTAACCTTATACTTTCATACAATACTATTTATCAAAGTTCATTTAAAAATTTATCAACAGCCTCATCAACTTCGGATCGAGAGACGGTTTTAACAGTCGCTTCTTTTGCTAGAGATGCTACTATCTGTTTGCCATATCGCTTTCCGACAATTCTCCTATCCAAAACAAGGGTTAAGGAACGTTGGTGTTCGCGTCTCATACTTCTTCCCAAAGCTTGCTTTAAACGAATAATGGCCATTGGCAATTGATAATCATAAAAGGCATTTTTCCCTTCTTGAATTAGTTCCTGATTGATCTTTTTCGTCAAGGGCTCTTGAGGATTTTGGAAAGGAAGTCTTGGTACAACCTGAATCACAAAAGGATGGCTTGAAAAATCAACTCCCTCCCAGAAACTTGCTGCACCAAGCAAGATTTGTTGTTCTCCTTTTTCAAAGCGTTTCTTCAGTTGATGAACATCGCCATTTTTATACTGGGCTAAATGACTTACAGGGAGTAAATTTGATACTGCTAGAAGCATGTCTTTGGCAGTAAAGAGAGCCAAAATCGGTTGTTGGAAAGCTTGAACTCCCATCAGTAAATCAGCTACCTCCTTGGCATAAACTTCTAAGGAGGTTTCTGTTACCAGGGGAAAATCTTTGACCAAGACCACTTCTTGATCCTGTTTTTTACAAGCTTCAATCTTAACAAATTTAGCTTCGGGATAGCCTAACAGGTCTGCCAAAGAAACTCTTTGACTAATCTCAAGAGTGGCCGACACTCCCAAGACTTGACATGAATCAGGCACTAAGGAAGATAGAAGAATACGGCCTGATTTCGTAGAAGAAATCTGAATTTTCTTTTGACTCGTTTCAATTGCTTCAAGCCAGTAATCTCGGTCAGCTGTAAAATAGCGAACCAGCTCCTCAAAGCCTTCTACTTCTAGTTCTGAAAAATACTGGTGGAGATTGGCAAGAGAATCTAAGATATTTTTCTTAGATTTTCCAGACTGAAATTGTTCAATCAAGTAAAGGCACTCAAAGCGAATACTTTCTAGTATTCGTTGTTGGACCTTATTTTGCTCCTCCAGTAAAGCCTTATCAAGCAAATCGATAATAGACTGGATATCGTAGGTTTCTTGAAGCAGATTTTCTAGGGCCAACAAAACTTTTTGGACTTCATCAATAATCAGTAAACGGTCGCTGACAAATTCAGGATTATCTTCAAGTCTGGTTACAAGATAGGCATGATTGGTCACTAAAAGTTTGCAGGTTTGTGCCCTTTCTTGACTACGTTTCCAAAAATCTTCCGTCACAAATAAACTTTTAGAAGATAACTTCCCATCATGACGAAGGTCTGTCAGAAAATGTTGGTAACGGTAGAGCTGACCAATCTCATCCAAATCTCCGGTTTCTGTCTCTGTCAACCAGACCAAGAGTTGCATTTTAAAGCGTCTAAATAAGCGATTTTCATCATTTTCCTGCAAGGAACGATAAAAGGCATCCAACTTCAGGTAATTTTGCGGCCCCTTTAAAGAATGAATATCTGTATGGAACACCTCTTTAAGACGTTTACCTTCTTCTTCCATGATTTGATTTTGAAGAATCTTTGTCGGAACACTAAGGACAATCTGACGATTTTCCACTTGGGACAAAGCGGGTAAGAGATAGCCATAGGTTTTCCCAATTCCAGTCGGCGCTTGAATTAATGATACAGGCTCATCCTTCAATAGCAAACCAACCTCTTTAGCAAAACGTTCTTGCTCCTCCCTCACTTCAAGATTTAACAGAGAAATATTCTTAGAAAAATCTTGAGATAGTTTTCGTGACTCATTTGGGGTTGCAGGTTTCTTGAAATATAGCCCTTGAACTTCGACCAAGTCAGAGGAAGTCAGGATAGATTGGTTGCGAAAAATTTCTTCAATAACCAGGTAAGACTCATATAAGAGAGCGTCAGCCATTTCCAGCAAGCGTTCCAAGAGTCCTTTAGGAAGTTGGGCCATCTTTTCTCGTAAAAATAAGAGTAATTCTGCTGTAGCTTGGGCATCTGAAAGAGCTGTGTGGGCGTGTTTTAGAGGAATTCCTAATTCTCGACACAAAATCGGCAAACTATATTTTTCCAGTTCTGGGAAAAAGACCTGAGCCAATTCGACCGTATCAACACGAGGATTTCTTAGTTCATAGCCTTCAAAAAATAAATTTTCCGCCAAAAGATTGGCATCAAACTGAACATTGTGGGCTACAAAAATCCCATCCTCCACCAAGTCAAAGATTTTTCTGGCAACTTGCGAAAAATCAGGTGCTTGCGCCAGACGTTGGTCTGTCAATCCTGTCAGTTCTTTGATATGAGCATCTAAGGGTTCATGTGGATTGACATCCGTCGTATAGTGATCAACGATTTTTCCGTCCTCAATCACGACAATTCCCACTTGGATAATTTTAGCCTTACTACCTGTGCTAGTTGCCTCTAAATCCACCACAACATAGCGATTACCAATCGTTTTCATTATAAAAAATTATACCAAAAAAAGGGCCATTTGGCACCTGCAAACATGGGATAATTTTCAAACTCAAGAAGGTTACTTGTATTAAAATTCCCAGTAAACAGAGCATCCTAGCTTACTGATTTGTTGAAAATGGTGAAGAAATACGAAAAATTGAGAGAAGAAATATTTGCATCTTCCTTCTCTCAACGAATCATTTACTTTATTTAACCATGTCAGGATCGTAATCATAAAATCCTGTATCAAGGAAACGGTTTTTAGGGTGAAGTTTACGAACTTCTTCATCCAGCAAGAAGGCTTGGTCATGGCTAAAGTTGTCCTCTTGAATCAAGCTACGCGCTTGGATAAAGAGTTTTGCAATCTCAACAAAGTTCTGACCAGGTGTATAGAGACCTTCTAATTTCCAGTGAGTAAAGCCATGCTCCACCAATTCTGTTAATTTTGTCATCAAATCAAGGTCGTTATTAGCAAAGATGTGGGTACCATGATTGTCTTCAAAAATGGAATAATGGCTCTCTGGGTCACTTGGCTCAGCCAAGAAGAGGTCACGCTTGCGCGTCTTTTCATCATCGATATGCGTAAAGTTATAGTAGTTTTGCAAGAGCGGACGTTTAGAATGATGGATGACACTAGCACCGTACACCAAAACTTCAGCAGGAATTTCCAAAATCTCTGGCATTTTGAAGAGTTCAGCCGATGGAATTTCACGCGCCAAAACAGCCTCAGATGCGCCAGCCTTTTGTCCCCAGAAGTTAATCTGGCGACTACTTGTTACCATAGTCGAAGCATCGTAGATGGTCTTAAAGGAATAACCATCGCGATTGACTACGTAAAAAACACCTGCATCCCCAATCGTAATGTAATCGGTCTCAATTTCTTCCAAGAAATCGAGGAAGGGCTTAATACAATCCATCATGCCTTGGTGCATGAGGGCGTTAACCGCAACGATCAATTTCTTACCAGCATCATGAACCAGATTAGCGATTTCACGCAATTGGTCATGACTAAAGGTTGTTGGCAGACGAAGGCCAAAATCTTTCTCACCGACATAGATACGGTCTACGCCAGCTTCGAGCAATTGTTTAACTTGTTCAATACTTTCAGCAGTTGCTGTAATGATAATCTTTTCCATAGGAAAAATTATACCATATTTCTCCAAAATCAGCTATTCTTTAAAAATGAAAAGGGACCTTATTCTTTTTGTAACCTTTCTGTAATAATTCTCTGCTGAAAAAATGATAAAATAGGTATGTACTGTTAAGGAGAGAATCATGCCCGTAAGAAAATTACAATCCTATGAGGTAGACTATCAAGAAGAATTAAACTCGCAACTTCCTCATTATCAAGCTTATACACCTGAAGCACAAGCTGATAGCAATTTCAAAGAAATTTTATTTTTTGTCAATATCGCTGTTTTTTGTATCTGCATTGCCATCTTTAGTTTTATCTTTTTGTCATTAAAATTAACAACTGTGCTCGCCTTACCTGCAGCAATAGTATCCAGCTTACTTGTTTTAAAAGTCCAACGCTCTATTATCAAACGAAAACTAAAAAAATAAACATATCGCCCCATCTGGAGCGATATGTTTATTTTTTCTTTTTCGATGGTGTGTGGATAGCAATCTTCACTTCAAAGATCGTTCCCTTGGGTTTATTATCTTTGACAGTAATGGTTCCTTTTAAGGCGTCTACAATTTGCTTGGCCAGAGATAATCCTAAACCAAAACCACCTTTTTGTCGGGTTCTAGCCTTATCAACTCGATAAAAGCGGTCAAAAATTTTCTTCTTATCTTCTGTCGAAATACCGACTCCATTATCAGAAACAAGTAAATACAGATTGCGATCGGTCGCCGAGATAAGAAAATCAATTTCACCATCCTCTTCAGTATACTTGACAGCATTATCAAATAGGATAGTCATCAACTGCTTCAAGAGAAGCTGATCTGTGACAATCGTGCGATGGATCCGATTTTCAAAACGGAAGACACGATCATTTTCCGAAGCAATCATCTCATAGTTTGTGAAAGTCGTATTAAAAAAGCTAGTTGGAACTTCTGCAAGTTCTGGCTTAATCCCATCATCTCTCCGAGCTAAGTTCAGCAAGTTTGTCGTCAAAAAACGCATATTTCGGACTTCTTCCAAGCTCGATGCAATGCTTTCACTCACATCCATAATGGTAGCTTCTGGCTTACGAAAAAGGGTCTCTAAGCGATTTTGCAAAACTGCGAGTGGAGTTCGTAACTCATGACTGGCATTTTCCACAAAGGACTGTTGCTTCTGCATGCTCTCAAGCAGGGGCCTAACACTAACCCTAGCTAGATAGAGACTGGCAAGCAAAGACAAAATCCAGAAACTTGCCATCACAATCACAATCAATTTCTCATGCTTTTGACTGGCCTGCTCTAACTGACTGGTATTTATCAAGACAGCAGCATACTTGATATTGGTTGAAACCGAACTAATATTGGTTTCCATCAAAATCATACGATAGATTTCTTCCTGCCCATAGCTATTAAAAACCTGAATCTGATAGATATGGCCTAGTTCTTTCTTTTCTAACTCAATCTTATCCAAGCCCAAAAATCGATTTCCAGAAAGAAGTTGAGTAAAGTTCTTATCAAAGAGAATGACTTCCGTATTGGAACTGACATTGGGTTTTATCTCAGTCTTGCTAGTATCTGTAGCGGCATTTTCTAAATCTTTAATCTCTTCTGTTGCCCTATTTACTGCCAGCTGAATAACTGCTTGAGGATTTTCACTCAGTCCGTGGAGCTTATCATCCACCGAAGTATAAAGACTCGAATGCATGACTTGTAAAATAATCAGAGTCATGGTAGAGAAAATCAGAGTGAAGACACCAAAGTTGCGGATAAAATAACTAAAGTCATCCGCACACCATGTTTTTTTTAGTTTACTGAACATCTTTTAAAATATACCCAACACTGCGCAAGGTTTGCAAATTCTCTGCAAAAGTGGTTCCTTTTAATTTCTTACGGACTTTTGAAACATAAACTTCGACAACCGAAATCGTTGTATCACTATCAAATCCCCATAGACGATCAAAAATCTGAGTCTTAGGCAAAATAACATTTTGATTTTGAAGGAAATAAACTAATAAATCAAACTCTTTCCCCAGCAATTCGACAGGAGTATCTTCGACTTTAACGGTATTGGTTGACAAATTAACCACAATATTTCCATAAGTCAAGGTATTTTCATTAAACTTACCTGAACGTTTGAGAAGGGCTTGAATCCGCATTTTGAGTTCTTCTAGGTAGAAAGGTTTAGTCAGATAATCATCTGCTCCCAGTTCAAATCCATGTCCCTTGTCATCCAAACTTTCCTTGGCAGTCATAATCAGAACTGGAGTCGTAATCCCCTTTTCACGCAATTCTTTCAAGACTTGGAAGCCATTTTTTTCAGGTAACATCAAATCGAGCAAAATCAAATCATAGACGCCACTTTCAGCTTCATAGAGACCTTCTTCTCCATCAAATACCTGCATGACATCCGCAAAATCGTCTAAAAAGTCAAATACTGAATTTGACAGGCCTAGGTCATCCTCAACTAATAAGATTTTTATCATGAGAAACTCCTCCTTATTAAAACCATTATACCAAATTTGCCTTAAAAAAAACTCAACTTTCTGCATTTTATACTCAATGAAAATCAAAGAGCAAACTAGGAAGCTAGCCGCAGGCTGTACTTAAGTACGGTAAGGCGACGCTGACGTGGTTTGAAGAGATTTTCGAAGAGTATTACATGAGATAGCTGAGTTTTCTTTTATTTAGTCTTAATTATTTAGTTCCGTATTGAAGAACAACTGCTTCCACTGCAGCTTTTTCACGGTTAATCAAGTCAACACGCGCTGCAATTTCCTTGATTCCCATACCGATGTTACGGCTAAGAGCAAGGTCAGAAAGTTGCGGTTCAAAGAATTCCTTGTACTCTGCCAAGCGTTGCTGAGTCTTAAATACGTGAGCAGGAAGGATAACAAAGCTATCAAAGCTCATATCTCCACCAAGGGCTGCCTTAATCCAAGCCCAGTTTTCACGCGCCCAAGACCAAGCTGGTTCCTGAGTTACTTGGTGAGCTAGGAATTGGTAATACCAAGCAGACAAGTCCTGTGGTTTGACCACAAATTTGTCCTTCCAAGAAGTAATCAAGTTTTGGATATTATCCGCATCTGTACTGTAAGCAAGAGCTGCTGCCAACTGGCGTTTAAAGACAGCATCTGTTGCATGAGTATAAGTATCAAGATAAAGTGCTAACAAGTCTTTAGTCTCATGATGTTTCATCTCATTGATCAGAACTTGTGAGCGAATAGCTGCTGGAAGTCCTGCAAGCTGATCCTTGTGGGCTGCGAAGATTTGGCTAGCGACTTGACTAGCTTCTGCATCATTTGAGCGAATCATCATAGAAACAGCCACCTGACGAACCAATTCATCCTCATCTGATTCGCCATCTTTAGCTTCAAAACCAAGACGGTCATAATTATGACGAGCCAATTTAGCAACCAATGCTTTGAAGGCTCTTTCAGCTTCTGTTCCTTCATCGATAAAGCGCTCAAGGGCCGAAATCACTTGAGAAACAGCTGAAACAACAAGGTAAGATTCTTCCTTAGCAAGTTTATCAAGAACTGGGAGCAAGTCAGCATAAGAAATGTGTCCTGCCTCAGCAAGCAAACGACGTTCTTGGACGATTTGCAATTTGCTTGTGTTATCAAGCTCAACTAGGTCAGCAAGAACTGCATCCAACAAGTCTCCTTGATAGTCGGTAATGTAGTGAGCTGTATTTTCAGTATTGAGACGAAGTGCTCCTTCATTTTCAGCAAGAAGAGCTGCGTAGCCTGGAATTTCGATATTTTCAGTTTCAAGTGTATCAGGCAAGCCTTTCCAGTTACTATTGAGTGGCACAACCCAGAGACGGTTCTTGTCTTCGTGCTCACCGATAAAGAATTGTTTTTGTGAAATCTTCAAGACATCATTTTCAACTTTGACAGTGAGAACTGGATAACCAGGTTGTTCCAACCAAGAATCCATGAAGGCTGCGACATCACGTCCTGACGCTTGACCAAGGGCATCCCAAAGGTCACGACCAATTGTATTGCTGTATTGATGTTTTTCAAAGTAGGCATGCAAACCTTTGGCAAAATCCGCATCACCTAGCCAACGACGAAGCATGTGCATGAGGCGACTTCCTTTGGCATAGACGATAGCTCCGTCAAAGAGCGTATTGATTTCATCTGGATGTTTAACTTCGACGTGGACAGACTGAACACCATCTGTCGCATCGCGTTCAAGAGCGTGAGGTACTCCACCTGTTTGGAAATCTTCAAAGATGTTCCAACTTGGCTCGATGGCGTCCACACAGACGTACTCCATCATGTTGGCAAAACTTTCATTGAGCCAAAGATCATCCCACCATTTCATAGTAACGAGGTTCCCAAACCATTGGTGAGCCAATTCATGTGCCACAACTAGGGCAACTTGTTGACGGCTAGCAAATGTAGAGTTCTCATCCACAACCAAGTAAACTTCACGGTAGGTCACAAGACCCCAGTTTTCCATAGCTCCAGCTGAGAAGTCAGGAAGGGCGATATGGAGAGATTGAGGGATTGGATACTTGACTCCGTAGTAATCTTCGTAAAACTCGATGGAGCGAACGGCGATGTCGAGTGAGAAATCAAGGTTAGATAGTGGGTGAGCTTTGGTTGAGTAGACACCTACAAGAGTACCGTTTTTAGTTTTAGCCGTCACACCTTGCAAATCACCCGCAACAAAGGCTAACAAGTAAGAAGACATGCGAGGTGTTGTCTCAAACTTCCAAATACCTGTTTCCTTACGGTTTTCAACTTCAATTTCTGGCATGTTAGACAAGGCCAATTCACCTTCTGCTTGGTCAAAACGTAGAGAGAGATCAAAAGTTGCTTTGGCTTCTGGCTCATCCACACATGGGAAGGCTTCGCGCGCAAAATGGCTCTCAAATTGAGTAGACAATACTTCCTTCTTCACTCCATCAACTGTGTAGTAAGATGGGTAAATCCCTGTCATGTTGTCTGTAATTTTTCCTGAGAAAGCGATAACCACTTCAACTTGACCAGCCTCAGCCAATTCGATATGAAGGGTTTCATTTTCATGGTCAACTGTAAATGGACGAGCTTCCCCTGCAACTTCTACAGAAGCGATTTCCAAGTCTTTTTGGTGGAGGGAGATGCGGTCACTCTGTGCTTGACCAGTGATGGTCACTTTCCCTGAAAACGTCTTGGTCTCACGACTCAAGTCTAAAAATAAATCATAATGTTCAGGAACAAATTGCTTAATAAAATGTTCAACTGCTTGCATAGTTTTCTCCTATTCTAAGTTTAAGAGCTAGAGCTCTTCTTCAAACAAACTTATTATATCATGTTTTGCCCAAGAAAAAAGGATTGGACAGCGATTTCCAAAACTTTCTTCCTTCTAACAGTCTACAGTGGGTAGACCTTGCGAAATTCTTCTAAAACAACCTTGCTTTCAGGTGTAAAAGTCAGTCCTGCTTCTCTCAGCCACTCGTCGAAACAATCCTCATGAACCTGACGCCAATAGGCTAGGGATTTGTCTCCTTCCCCTTCCTTAAATGCATGGTCAGCCGAAACATACTTGAAAGATTCAACAGAAACCCTTGTAATTTCGACAATGCAGACAGCCTGATTTTGACTGTCTAAAATGACATCAAAAGTTCCTTCTTGAGGAAGAGACTCGGCTTCTAGTGCATAGAGGTCGTAGGCTGATGCTGTTGCAGTCTTTTCACCTCTTAAAACCAAATCTGCTAAAAGGTCTGGTTCCACTCCAAAAGCCCAAGCATCGATTTCATCTCCTATAGAGGGATTAATTTTCTTGTATGCATTCCACATTTCTTGCGGTGTCATGGGTGCTCCTTTGTAATTTCTTACTTTCTTCTTTTATATGTTTGAGATGGTCTGGATGGTCAATTTCTAAATCAAAAATCTCCGGAATAGAGCTATAATGGAGAATGCATTCGATACCCATCTGATTCATTTTTTGTATGAGAGAAACATTCAGATAGCCTGCTACAGCAAAGTCAATATTTTTAATCCTTGCTTTATCCTGCATCTGTATTAACATATATAACATAATTGGACTTTCCATATCATGCCATTGACTGTTTCTCACAGTCGCAAAAACAAAAGAAGTCAAATCATTCATTCCAACTATAATCTTTGAAATGCCCGTTTCCAGTATCCTGTCTAAGTCAAAATACGCTGACGGTAATTCAATCATCGTGGCAATTTTCCCAGTAAAACCCTGCTGACGCAATACTGTAATAGCTTGGTTTAATTGGTCGGCATCATTGACAAAAGGAAAAATAAGAGACAGATTGGGATTAGTTTGATAGGCTTCTGTAACAACATTTGCTTCAGCCTGAAATTCATCCGGACACGCCAGTAGACGCCTAGTCCCTCTATATCCAAATAAGGGATGATTTTCATCAAAATACTCTTTAGTCCCCTTTAGGCAATTAGCTTCTGTATTCGTTAATTCAGAAAAACGATACCAGATCTCCTCATCTGAGTACAAGGAACAGATAGTATCTAGATAATCTTTTACAAATTGCTGACAACTTGGTAATAGTATATTTTGATTGAGCTCTCTCAACAAGTATTCCCCACGAATCATGCCAACATGATGAAATAGTTGTGGGTAAACTTTTTCATCAAGTTTTTCGCCACTAAGGGCAAGTTGGTTTTTCATAGCCATTCACCTCGTCTTAAAAGATACAATATCATATATAATTATATGAAACTTTCCTCTAGTTCAAAAGCCTCATAAGGTTCAACTAACTCATATCCTAAAAATTCTGCTACTTTTTTGGAAGCCTCGTTATGAGCATCCCAAAGTGGAAACATATCTCTATTTAAACTCTCTAGAATCATTGCAGCACCAAGCTTTTTAGCAAATCCATTTCCTTGTTCGTTTGGTCTAGTTGCAACTTCCACTTCAACTGCTCCACGGTAAACTAACCCTGAGGAAATTCCAGCAATCAGTTCATTATTTTTAAGAATCACAAAGCCAAATCCACCTTTTAAAACAAAATCCTGATAGGACTCAAAATCCCCCTGTAAATCTTGTGACCATTCTTCCTCAGAAAAGCAGTTATAAATATGATTATCAATAGGCACAATATTGTAACCTTCCTCTAAATGAGTAACTAGATTATTTAAAAATTCAACTTGAAAATTTGCCTTATCTTTAAAAGAATAGCGAGTAAAAGAATTTAACCCCACTTTCCGATGCAGAAAATCTTGCCAATTAGTATTTTCTGAAATAATAATCTTATAATCTAAACCATATTTTCTAACAAAATCTTCCCAAAATCTGGAATCCAACTCCCCTGCTAGGTATAGAAAATTCCCAACATCATAAAAGCTTGTTGTCCTATCACTGTTTCGGTAGACAGTTCCGATTTGAGATTTAAGACCATAGAGAACCATATTTTTCTTCCATGTTTTAAATAGTTCCATTATCCCCCTACTTCACCTTCCAATTTCTATAGCTTGTCATATCTAATTCTGGAAATCATAATAATTCTGATTTGACTTTCAAGACTAGTGGCGATGCATTTTTTTGGAATAACTTCTAACAGTAAATCCCGTCTCTTCCATAACTTCTCTAGTCAGCGTTTCCGTCAGTCCTTCACCAAGTTGCTGACTGCCTCCAGGTAGATCATACCGATGTTAATAAGGGCCTCTCGTTTTTTCAATGCAGAGTAACTTCCCATTTTCAAAGCAAACACCATAGACACCAAAGTGATTTTTGATTTCCATTCAACTACTTCTACTTCAAAGACCAGCCACCGTCTACTGTAAGGATTTGTCCTTGCATGGCGCTTGCTTTTCTACTTGCTAAGAAAAGACTGATCTCTGCTACTTCCTCTGGCTCAATCCAGCGTTTGATTGGGGTTTCACTAGCCACCCAGTCCGCTAAACCACCTGGTTCAAAGTCGGTAGCGGTCATAGCTGTCTTGACTGCTCCTGGAGCGATACCAAAGACCTGAATCCCAGCTTCAGCATAATCTAGAGCCAACTGCTTGGTAAATCCAGCCAAGGCATGCTTAGATGAAGTATAGGCGTGACCACCTCCACCTGCTAGGCTAGAAGCAATAGAGCACATATTGATAATGGAGCCTTTTTTATTCTCTAGCATTTGTGTCAAATAATGCCGAGTCAACTCTACTGGAGTAACGTAGTTGATTTCAAAAATCTCTTGAATTTCCTGCGCTGATTGTTCCAATAGGGGTTTATAATCATCCAACACTCCAGCAGTATTGCACAAAACATCCACCTGAGGGCACCAGTCAAAAATAGGCTCCAAGTCCAAGGTCAAATCTCTCTGTAAAAAGTGAAAATCACCCTCTAAGAGTGGATTTTCACCTTGGTCAACTCCATAAACTTGATAGCCCTTCTCTAACAAGAGTCGAGCTTGAGCCAGACCAATCCCTGAACTCACTCCTGTAATGAGTACACGTTTAGTCATGCGCTTCTACCCAATCCGTCGCCAAAACATCACAAGGTGTCGGACTCCACATGGAAAAACCTTCTCCCTCCCCAGAAACGTTGATTAGGAAATAAGGTGTCACTTCAAGTGCAACCCCATTTTGCTCGATAGTGTCAAAAAGTTGGACATAGTTTTCAGCACCTCCCCAACCAGTTCGTACATATTTTTTCTTAGCCTTTAACCCAGGTAGAATTTCTTCAAATGTCATGTTTTTCTCCTTTAAAATCAATAATTCTTCCCTTCATTATAACAAAAAAACCGCTTTGCAACGGCTTTTTGACTGTGATTTATTTACATCTGCTTCTACTTACGGCAAATTATTCCCTGCTGCAAGATAAATTTCATACCATTCTTTTCTTGTTAAGCTAAAGTTTGCCGCTTGGCTAACTTCTCTCAAGTGATTAGGATTTGTGGTACCTACGACTGCCTGCATTTTTGCTGGATAACGCAATGTCCAAGAAATGGCAATAGTTGAAGAGGTTACTCCATATTTAATAGCTAAACGATCAAGTACTTGATTTAAAGCTTGAAATTTCTCATTTCCAACAAAATTCCCTTTAAAATACCCGAATTGTAAGACAGACCATGCTTGAATGATCACATCGTGTAATTTACAATATTCAAAAATGCTGCCATCTCGCATAGCTGCTTGACTATCTTCCATATTAACATGAAAACCTGATTCGAATCCTGGAGTAAAAGCCGCACTCAATTGTAGCTGATTAACAGCTAACGGCTGCTTGACATCTTTTTTAAGCAACTCCATCATCATAGGATTTTGATTAGAAACTCCAAAATTTCGAACCTTACCTTGTTTATAAAGGAGATCAAAGGCTTCTGCTACTTGGTCAGATTCCATCAAAGCATCTGGTCGATGAAGAAGCAAGCTGTCCAGATGATCAATCTTCAATCTTTGCAAAATACCGTCTACTGATTTTATAATATAGTCCTTAGAAAAATCAAAATAGGTAAATTCTTCTATGCGAATGCCACATTTGGACTGAATCCACATCTTTTCTCTTAAATCTGGACGATTTTTTAGGACAAGACCTAACAGTTCTTCACAACGACCACGACCATATATATCAGCCAAGTCGAAAGCATTGATTCCAACAGAAAGTGCTGTTTCTACAAGCTCTTCAACTTCTTTTACAGACTTATCTTTTATTCTCATCATTCCGAGAACAATTTCTGATAATTCTTTGTCATCTTGACCAAGAGTTATGTATCTCATCAAATTTTTCTCCTTTAATTTCTAACATTCTTCCCTTCATTATAACAAAAAACCGCTTTGCAACGGCTTTTTGACTATATTTCACTCCATTTTATCTTCTTAAACCCACGGAACAGGAGAAAGATACCAATAAAGAGAACAGCTAAAGGAATAACTTTTGTAAGGAAAACATTTGAAATGCCCATCCACTCATAGTAACGAAGCAGAGAACCTACCACAAGATGGGCAATAATCATACTAACAAATGGACGAAAAATCGGTTCTTTCCAATTCCAAATACTGATGACTAGGGAAATCGTAAAGACAGACAAACTATCCCAGGGAGCCGGAAGATAAAAGGCTCCTTCTTGAATGAAATTTGCCATTCCTACATATCCCAGAACAACTAGCAGAACAAGAATCCCAACGACAATATAAGTGCCAATTTTCATCTTAGGAGAATCTTGGACTAGCCCCCAACGTAAGATTGTGGCCACAAGAGCAAATCCAATCAGAAAAAGAAGAAGTTGCCCTAAAAAAGTAAGCAAATTGACTGTTAAGAGAGGACCTTTAGAAAAATCACCCAGTAGATGATAGTAACGTAATATCGCTAGGACAAAAATTGGCGTCAAAAGGGACTCCTTGATAGAACTCCGTGGTGCTTCCTTGAGAATCTCTTTCATTATTTTTTTAGGATTCTTACCTAAATAATCCTCTGCACTCATGCCATCTCGTTCTGCTTCTGAGAAATCTAACATCATCAAATAAATCTGCTCTCTGAGATAGTCTTCATCATAGAGAAATCCAGCAAGATTAAAACTATCCCACAGCTCCTCAAAATACTGCTGATTCTCCTCAGAAAACTCATGCAACAAAGCGCTTGTTTCTTCGTAATACTTCATTTTCGTCATGGTTTACCCCCCATTCTTAATTCCTTCTACTTTTTGACTCAAATCGTCCCATTGTTGCCAAAAGACCGAGACACGCTCTTCTCCTTCTTTAGTTAACGAAAAATACTTCCGATCTGGACCATCTGGCGACGGACGCATGTCGCCTCTTATCCATTGATTTTTTTCTAACTTTTGCAACAAAGGATAAATAGTTCCTGGAACGATAGTATCAAATCCAGCCTCTCGCAAAGTCTGAACCAACTCATAACCATATCGCTCTTTTTGACCAATCATATCCAAGACACAACCTTCAAGAACACCTTTTAATAGCTGAGTTTCCTTCATCCCTTCCTCCTTCTAATCTATTTTGTAATACCTACTAGTAGCTTCATCTATAGTATACTACTTCTACACTAGTTTGTAAAGCATAATAGTTAATACTCTTCAAAAATCTCTTCAAACCACGTCAGAGTCGCCTTGCCGTATGTATGGTTACTGACTTCGTNNAACCTCAAAACAGTATTTTGAGCTGACTTCGTCAGTTTCATCTACAGCCTCAAAGCAGTTCTTTGAGCAACCTACGGCTAGCTTCCTAGTTTGCTCTTTGATTTTCATTGAGTGTAAATAGAAAAACAGAACTAGCATAAACTAGTCCTGTCTATTTTTACCCAATCACACTTCCATTTGGTACAGCTGGATCAACTGTGAGAAGGGTTAATTGTCCATCATGTTCAGCTGATAAGATCATACCTTGGCTGACATATTTTTTCATCATATTACGTGGTTTGAGGTTGGCAACAATCTGGACTTTCTTGCCGACCAATTCTTGTTCATTTGGATAGTATTTTGCAATTCCTGAAAGAATTTGACGATCTTCACCATCACCTGCATCTAGGCGGAATTGAAGCAACTTATCTGAACCTTCTACTTTAGACACTTCTTTGACTTCTGCGACACGGATTTCGACCTTGTCAAAGTCTTCGAATTTGATTTCGTCCTTGTTGAGTTTGAGTTCAACTTCGTCTGGGTTCCACTCTTTTTCGACTGCTGGTTTGTTGCCTTCCATTTGTTCCTTGATATAGGCGATTTCTTCTTCCATATCCAGACGTGGGAAGATTGGAGTTCCCTTAGCAACTACTGTTACACCTGCAGGAAAGTCTGCTAGATTTAAATTTTCAAGGCTAGAAACTTCTGCTAAACCAAGTTGAGTCAAAACTGCACGACTAGTTTCCATCATAAACGGCTCAATCAAGTGAGCGACGACACGAAGGCTGGCTGCCAAGTGACTCATGACACTTGCCAATTGGTCACGAAGAGCTTCATCCTTGGCCAAGACCCATGGTGCGTTCTCATCGATGTATTTATTGGTACGAGAGATAAGGGTCCAGACTGCTTCAAGGGCACGTGGGTAGTCAACTGCTTCCATGTATTTATGGTAATCAGCAATTGATTCAGCAGCTACTTGAGCAAGAGCATTGTCAAATTTAGTCACACTTTCTACATAGGCAGGGATTTGACCATCAAAATACTTGTTAATCATAGAAACCGTACGGTTAAGGAGATTCCCAAGGTCATTGGCCAATTCATAGTTGATACGGCCTACATAGTCTTCTGGAGTGAAGGTTCCGTCTGAACCAACTGGAAGGCTACGCATGAGATAGTAACGAAGTGGATCTAGTCCATAACGCTCTACCAACATTTCAGGGTAAACCACATTCCCTTTAGATTTAGACATCTTGCCGTCTTTCATGACGAACCAACCATGGGCAATCAAACGATCAGGTAATTTAACATCCAACATCATAAGAAGGATTGGCCAGTAGATGGAGTGAAAACGAAGGATGTCTTTCCCTACCATGTGGAAGACTGTTCCATTCCAGAACTTATCAAAGTTACCATGTTCGTCTTGACCGTAGCCAAGAGCTGTCGCATAGTTAAGAAGGGCATCAATCCAAACGTAGACAACGTGTTTTGGATTTGATGGGACAGGCACTCCCCATGTAAAGGTTGTACGAGATACCGCCAAATCTTCCAAACCTGGCTCGATGAAGTTACGTAGCATTTCATTGAGACGACCATCTGGAGTGATAAATTCAGGATGGGACTTGAAAAAGTCTACCAAACGGTCTTGGTATTTGCTGAGGCGAAGGAAGTATGATTCTTCGGATACCCATTCAACCTCGTGACCTGATGGAGCAATACCGCCAGTCACATTTCCAGCTTCATCACGAAATACTTCTGCAAGCTGGCTTTCTGTAAAGAATTCTTCATCTGATACTGAATACCAGCCAGAGTATTCACCCAAGTAAATATCATCTTGAGCCAGCAAGCGCTCAAAGACCTGTGCGACAACTTTTTCGTGGTAGTCATCAGTTGTACGGATAAATTTATCGTATGAAATATTTAGTAATTGCCAGAGTTCTTTAACTCCAACTGCCATTCCATCAACATAGGCTTGTGGTGTAATGCCAGCTTCTTCCGCTTTTTGTTGAATCTTTTGACCATGCTCATCAAGACCTGTCAGATAAAAGACATCGTAGCCCATTAGGCGTTTGTAACGGGCTAGGACATCACAGGCGATGGTTGTGTAGGCAGAACCGATATGAAGTTTCCCAGATGGATAGTAAATCGGCGTTGTAATATAAAAATTCTTTTCAGACATAATTTTTCCTTTCCAGGCAAATGAAACCTGTTTTTCTAACACTTCATTATATCACATTTTTAAGGATTTTCGATAGGGAAATCTATACAAAAACAAGATAGACGAGTGTCCATCTTGTTGATCTTATTCATAACGAAGGGCTTCGATTGGATCAAGTTTCGATGCCTTATTGGCTGGCAAGACCCCAAAAATCATACCCACACTAGCCGAAACCGCAAGACTAAATAGGGCAACTGGGATTGATACTCCCACCTCTATACCCGCAATCAAACCTTGTAATAGCAAACCTGCTAAGGCAGTTAAACCACTTGCAATTGTCAAGCCAATTAATCCACCTAACAAAGTCAAAATCATGGATTCAATCAAAAACTGGATTAAAATATTAGCACGTGTTGCACCCAAAGCCTTACGGAGACCAATCTCACGGGTACGCTCTGTAACAGAAACCAGCATGATGTTCATAACACCAGTTCCTCCAACAAAGAGAGAAATTCCTGCAATGGCACTAATAATCGTCGTCATAAAACTAAACGATTGTTGAACTTCTGCAAATGCAGCTGACTCATCTGATACTTGATATTCTCCCTGTTGCAAGCCAGCAAGCTCTGTCATTTTTCGTGCTAATTCTGGACCCAGAGTTTGAGTCAAGCTTGTGTCATTCACTCGAAAGACAATATTAGCTATTTCATCTACATTAAAATTCGCAGCAAGGGAAGTATTTGTAGTAATGGGCAAGCCACCAAAACCATATATTTTTGAACGTTTAGCCTCTGGACTAGTATAAACCCCAATGACTCGATAACTAAAACCATTGACTTCTACAACCTTGTTAATAGCCTCTTGAGGAGAGCCAAATAAACTAATGGACAATTCTTCATCAAGCAAAATAACACTTGCAAACTCTTTGAAATCTTGCTCTCTCAGACTACGACCTGCAATGATTTCATTCTTAACAGCGTCCATATAGGTTCTATTCCCGCCTGTCAAATTGGCATTTTCAACCTTTTTATCTTTATAAGTCAAGATGGCGTTCGTTGAGTTGGTTACATAGTAATTATCCACTCCCTTGAGTTTGGCTGCCTCTTTAACCCAGGATTCTTGCGGTTTTGGCGGTTCAACATGAACTTCCTCTTCTTTTCCAGAAACCGTAAAAGCTGATTGTTTCTGAGTAAAAGACCCATCTTTACTTTTTTTAGAAGAGAAAAAGACACTAATATTCTTCTGAGATTTGGTCATATCTTTGTTGAGTTGACGAGATAGGGAATCACCTAGAGCCATAATCACAACAACTGATGAAACACCGATAATAATCCCAATCATGGTAAGCAAAGAACGCATCTTGTGAGCCATGATAGATGAAAAGGCAAATTTCAGATTCTGCATCTTAGTTTTCCTCCTTTTCTAACTGAGCACTATCAGATGAAATAACTCCATCTCGAATGACAATCTGGCGTTTAGCATAAGCAGCTATTTCAGGCTCATGCGTTACCATGATAATGGTTTTTCCTTCTTTGTTCAAGTCAACCAATAGTTGCATAATTTGATTCCCTGTTTTGGTATCCAAGGCTCCTGTCGGTTCGTCTGCTAAGATAATAGAAGGATTGTTTACCAAGGCACGCGCAATAGCCACACGTTGCTTTTGACCACCAGATAATTCCGAAGGCAAATGATGACTACGCTCAGTCAATTCAACCTTGTCTAAATACTCCTCAGCTAACTTGCGCCGTTTTGAAGCCGAAACTCCTGCGTAAATCAAGGGCAATTCTACATTTTGCAGAGCATTGAGTTTAGATAGAAGAAAGAACTGCTGAAAGACAAAACCGATTTGTTGGTTGCGGACCTTGGCTAGTTGTTTTTCACCCAGTCCAGCTACTTCTTGACCTTCAAGATAATATTCTCCACTGCTTGGTGTATCCAACATCCCAATCGTATTCATGAGAGTAGACTTACCAGAACCAGATGGTCCCATGATGGCAACAAACTCACCCTCATTCACTTCTAGGTTGATGTTTTTGAGAACCTGCAGTTCTTGGTCACCGTTACGGTAGCTTCTGCAGATATTTTTTAGACTAATTAGTTGCTTCATCAGCCTTCACCTCTTTTCCTTCCTCTAGAGAAGACGTTGGGTTACTGATGACCTTGACTCCATTTGTCAGACCTGAAGTGATTTCTTGGTTGTCTGCATCAGCATTGCCCAAACCAACTTCCACTTTCTTGGCCTTTTTCTGCTCGTCAAGCACCCAGACATAGTTCTTATCATTTTCAGTCACAACACTTGTTAGAGGAACCAAAATGGCTTTACTCTTATTCTTGACCTCAACACTTACTGAGAATCCTTGTTTCAAATCACCGATTTCACTTGTAACATCGATGGTATATGGATATTTAGAACCAGAATTACCACCTGCTGCGGCAGTAGCTGCACTTGCTGCTTCACCATTGTTTTTAGGGTAGTCAGAAATGTAGCTAATCTTACCAGTCCAGCTCTTATCTTGGTAAACTTTAGAAGTAAAGGTTACTTCTTGGCCTACAGAGAGGTTGGCAAGGTTATATTCAGATAGTTCCCCCTTAACTTGCAAGTTTTCATTGCTAACGACATGAACTACCACCTGGCTAGCTCCAGTTGGAGATTTAGAAACATTACGGTTGACTTCGACCACAGTTCCCTCTAAGGTACTGAGAACCGTCATTGCATCCAACTGACTTTGAGCCTTGCTTAATTGCGCTGCTGCATCTGCACGAGCATCACGAGCATCACCTAGTTGTGCATCAATAGAGGATACCGAATTTCCTGCGACTGGAGCTTGAGTTTGGGCTGCAGCTCCTTCGTCTCCTGCTGGTGTTGGCAACTGTGGAGTCGGAGCTGAAGCGGCTTCATTTCGCGCTTGATTGAGTTCATTGATATGACGATCTGCCTTCGCAACTGCTCGACTCGCTGAATCATAGGCCGCCTGGGCTTCTGAACTACTGTACTTGACTAAAGCCTGCCCTTCACTGACTTTATCACCCACAGAAACAAGGATTTCATCTAAATCACCCTTACTAGCATCAAAATAAACATATTGTTCATTTTTTGCTGTTACTGTCCCTGATAATAAAACAGAGGATGCCACGCTTCCTTCCTTGGCAACAACAAGATGAGTAGCCTCATCTTTTACAGCAGTCTGAGAAGGTTGTCTAAAGAGCAAAATGCCCCCAGCACCCAATACAACCACACTTGCAGCACCGATTGCTGCATACAATTGCCACTTTTTAGCTTTACCATTCTTTTTCATAATGAAACTCCTTTTTGATTTAAAGTTCTTAACAATATTATACAAAAATTATCAATTTGAAACAATAACATTTCAGAACGAAATAATGACATTTCAGGATTTAATTATTGTTCGGAATTTATTTTACAATCGTTGTACTAGTTATATAATACACTTTATTTTTCTTTTTTGCAAGCCTTTTCTTTAATTTTTTTGAACGTAGCAGATTTTTGCAATCACATCAAAAAAAAGATAGAATATGACTATCAAAAAATGACACTCTACTATTTAAAAGAGTATAAAGGAGTTTTCAATGAGAGAATATGATATCATTGCTATCGGTGGAGGTAGCGGAGGAATTGCTACCATGAACCGTGCTGGTGAACACGGAGCCAAAGCGGCCGTTATTGAGGAAAAGAAACTAGGCGGAACATGTGTCAATGTCGGTTGTGTTCCTAAAAAAATCATGTGGTACGGGGCGCAAATCGCTGAGACTTTCCATCAATTTGGAGAAGACTATGGTTTTAAAACTACTGATCTTAACTTTGACTTTGCAACCCTACGTCGCAATCGTGAAGCCTACATCGATCGCGCTCGTTCTTCTTATGATGGCAGTTTTAAACGCAACGGAGTAGACTTGATTGAAGGTCATGCTGAATTTGTAGATTCTCATACTGTTAGCGTAAATGGTGAGTTGATTCGTGCTAAACATATCGTGATTGCTACAGGTGCCCATCCAAGTATTCCAAATATTCCTGGTGCTGAGCTAGGTGGCTCTTCTGATGATGTATTTGCCTGGGAAGAATTGCCAGAATCAGTTGCTATTCTAGGCGCTGGTTATATCGCCGTTGAATTGGCTGGCGTACTCCACACTTTTGGTGTCAAGACAGACCTCTTTGTTCGCCGCGATCGTCCTTTACGTGGTTTTGATTCTTACATCGTTGAAGGTCTGGTCAAGGAAATGGAAAGAACAAACTTACCACTTCATACTCACAAAGTCCCTGCCAAGTTAGAAAAAACTACTGACGGCATTACCATTCATTTCGAAGATGGTACTAGTCACACAGCTAGCCAAGTTATCTGGGCTACGGGTCGCCGTCCAAACGTTAAGGGCTTGCAACTTGAAAAAGCTGGAGTAACTCTGAACGAACGTGGCTTTATCCAAGTGGATGAATACCAAAATACTGTTGTTGAGGGAATCTACGCTCTAGGTGATGTAACAGGCGAAAAAGAACTAACTCCAGTAGCTATCAAGGCTGGGCGTACCCTATCTGAACGTCTCTTTAACGGAAAAACAACTGCAAAAATGGACTACTCAACTATTCCAACTGTTGTCTTTTCACACCCTGCTATCGGAACGGTTGGATTGACCGAAGAGCAAGCTATTAAAGAATACGGTCAAGACCAAATCAAGGTTTATAAATCAAGCTTTACGTCTATGTACTCTGCTTGCACTTTCAACCGTCAAGAAACTCGTTTCAAATTGATCACAGCTGGTTCAGAAGAAAAAGTTGTCGGACTTCATGGAATTGGATACGGTGTTGATGAAATGATTCAAGGATTTGCTGTTGCTATCAAAATGGGAGCAACCAAGGCTGACTTTGATGCAACTGTGGCGATTCACCCAACTGCATCTGAAGAATTTGTAACTATGCGTTAATCGAAATAAAAGAAGCTGATACAAATGTGTCTGCTTCTTTTTTGATGTTTTCGAATCAACAAAACAATTATCCAACTTAACCAGTAAGCAAAATCGGCCGTTACAGTTTTTTGTTACCTTCGCTATAAAAATAGATTGACAATAATTACTCTACGAGTATAATAGTTACTATACATTATAAAAGAGGTTAACTATTTTGAAAAAAGCTCACGTTTATGCCATCCCTGCTATTGGGGCTGCTCTCATTGCTGTTTTGGCACAAATCAGTCTTCCAATTGGACCTGTGCCCTTCACTCTGCAAAACTTTGCAATCGGCTTGATTGCTACTGTCTTTAGACCGAGAGAGGCTGTACTTTCTGTTGGACTCTATCTTCTTCTAGGTGCCATCGGTCTTCCTGTTTTTGCAGGAGGTGGAGCTGGATTTCATGCTTTGATTGGTCCTACTGCAGGCTATCTTTGGTTTTATCTTGTTTATTCTGGACTTACCTCTTCTCTAACTAACAGTGATAGTGGTTTTGTTAGAATTTTTCTAGCAAATCTCTTGGGAGATACACTTGTTTTTGTTGGTGGGATCATTGGATTGCATTTCCTAGCTGGAATGCCATTTGAAAAAGCTCTTGCTGTGGGAGTATTTCCCTTTATCATCCCAGATCTTGGTAAAATTATTGCTATTAGTATTATTAGCCGTCCATTACTTCAACGCCTTAAAAATCAGGCTTACTTTACTAACTAAAAAAGGATATCGAGTTGTCATGACTCAATATCCTTTTCTTTCATTTTGAAAACTTAGTTGCCTTTAAAGGCATCCACCATTGTTTGAAATTCTTCATTGGAGAGTGTAATCCCTTTGCCCATTTTAGTATGGTCTGGACTCCAAGCACGAATATCAAACTTTGCAGGGGCACCATTAAAGCTCACACGGTTGATTTCCTTAGTCCAACCTTTTTCGTTTTCAGAAAGAGTCAACAAGTGCTCTTCGATTTTAAATGTAAATTCTGCCATTTTCTTCTCCTTTTTTAGCTTTCATTTGATTATTCGTAAAATCTTGTAGATTTTAGGAAAATTTTATATAATATTGATATAAAAGAAGGGAGGCCAATATGAGACATAAATTCCAGCAAGTTCTAGGTAAAATACATGACTTTTTAAATGGACTTGAAGAACCAGATCAGACTGAAAGCAACTCCCTTACAGCCACTATTGAAGAGGCTATCCAGAAACAAACCGCTGTTCACCTTATCTTGTCTGAGACAAGTTTTACAGGTGACATCATCAAATACGATCAACAAGGCCAACAACTTATCGTGAAAAATTTTGCCAAAAATGTGACCCGTATTATCCGCATAAGCGATATTCAACGTCTTCGCTTTGTCCCTTCAACCGTCCAAACAGCCCAAAAAAATAGATTTAAGAAAGAGTGAGATGTAGTTACTTCATCCCACTCTTTTTTCTTAGCGAACTTGTTCAAAATGTAAATGAACGGCGATATGATCTCCATAACCACTTCTTTCCAAGTCACGTTGTAAACGATAGGAAATGTAGTGTTCTGCAATGGTAATGTAACCTGCACCCAGCAAACGATGTTCAACCATAGACTGAATCATGCTAATGGTAGCACGTTCTACCTTGGCTTCTTCCAAGTCCAAAACCACTTTTTTAGTGACTTGTGCAAGGTTTTGACGTAAATCATCTGTCAATACATAGACAGTCTGGGCTGCCTTTAAAATAGCTTGGTAAATCTTGTCTGGATTAAATTCAGCAATTTCGCCATCACGTTTGATTACTTGCATAGGTTTCTCCTTTATTCTTTGTTTTCTTTGATTTCTGCCAGCATTTTTTCTTCTTCTGCTGTCAGTTGATAATGTTCAAGCAAATCCGGTCTGCGTTCATAGGTTTTCTTTAAACTCTCATACAGGCGCCACTGACGAATCTTTTCATGGTGCCCGCTCATCAATACATCTGGCACAACCATACCTCGATAATCATAGGGACGTGTGTACTGAGGGTATTCAAGAAGGCCTGAAGAAAAACTATCATCTTGGTGGCTAGACTCCTTGCCAATCACTTCTGGAATCAGGCGAACCGTAGCATCAATCATGGTCATGGCCGCCAATTCTCCTCCAGTCAAGACATAGTCTCCCAGGGAGATCTCATCTGTCACTAAGGTCTTAATGCGCTCATCATAACCCTCATAGTGCCCACAGATAAAGATTAGCTCTTCCTCTTGAGCCAAATCTTCAGCATAAGCCTGATCAAACTGCTTTCCAGCAGGATCGAGGAGAATAACGCGCGGATTTTTCTTTTCAATAGCATCAAAGGAATCGAAAATGGGTTGTGCTCTGAGCAACATGCCCTGACCGCCTCCGTAGGGCTCATCATCTACATGACGGGCCTTTTCAGCATTTTCTCGAAAATTATGATACTGGATATCCAAGAGCCCTTTTTCTCGAGCCTTTCCAACGATTGAGTGCTCCAGTGGAGAAAACATCTCTGGAAAGAGGGTTAAAATATCAATCTTCATCGTCTAACCCTTCTAAGATTTCCACATCGACGCGGTTATTTGGAATATCAACATTGAGAACTACTGGTGGGATATAAGGCAAGAGCAAGTCACGTTTACCTTTTCGCTTGACCACCCAGACATCGTTGGCACCTGGTTGCAGGATTTCCTTGATGGTTCCAATCAAGTTATCACCCTCATAGACTTCCAAACCGATAATCTCGTGATAATAGAATTCACCATCATCTAAGTCATTCAAATCTTCCTCAGCGACCTTGAGACTGTATCCCTTGTACTTTTCAATCGCATTGATATGGTACATATCTTTGAATTTAATAATGTCAAAGTTCTTCTGTTTACGGTGGCTAGCAATGGTCACTGTTTGAACAAACTGATCTTTTTCATCAAACAAGGCCAGCTCAGCTCCTTTTTTAAACCGTTCTTCTGCAAAATCCGTCACAGACAAGACTCGCATCTCACCCTGCAACCCTTGAGTATTGACGATTTTCCCAACATTAAAGTAGTTCATCTTGTCTCCTGTACTCTATTTCTATCCTTTATTCTATCACGTTCCAAAGATTTTCTCAAGTTGGAGGAAGATACATAGAGGGGTCGCTATAGTCCAAAAAGTGCTAATAGTTTCCTCTTTAATATTAATTTATATTTGAAAGATGAGATATTCACATTCCCATTATACATATTACTATAAAATGTATACTCGCCAATTTCACCCTGACTTGTTTTCCATTTCATTCTTAAACTAGGCATATTCTATGGTAAATTTGTATGAATCAATAAGCATGTATAATTCTTTAAATTTTTAACTGTATGTAGTTTATCATTATCAACTAAACGATTACTTTTTGAATCATAGTTTAAAGAATAAAATTCTACTATTTCAATATCAATTTCTTTGGGATAAAAAATCAAATGGTTATAATGTTTATCATTTTCATCATGTTTAAACTCATATATATGATGAAATCTCGTATGTAAGGAATCAAATTCGATTGGTTTAATTACCTGAATTTCGATATTATTGATATAGGCCTTATTCTGAAAACTAATTTTTAAAATTACACCTATAAAAGTCGAAATCTGTAAAATTCGCAATAACCAATCAATGTACATTTCCCAATCTATGTTTAAAATACAATCAATGTTCATTCTTTTCCAGTCCCCCTTTAAAAAGCCTTCCAAATCACGTTAATGTTGGTACTTAATGGCTGCAATTTTACACTTCTCGCAAAAAAGCGAGACATTCGTCCCGCCCTTCTTATTTTTCGTCAATAACGATTCTTACTTTTTTGTCTTCAGTTGGGACAGAGTAGACAATCGTTCTTATCGCAGAAATAGTGCGACCCTTACGACCGATTACACGACCCACATCACTTTGATCAAGATCCAAATGATATTCCAAAAACTCTGGTGTATCTTCAATCTTGATAGTTAAGGCATCTGGTTGTGAAATCAAGGGTTTCACAATCGCAATAATGAGATTTTCAATCGTATCCATCTGTCAACCTACTTTAAACTTATTTTGAGAATTTAGAATCGTGGAATTTTTTCAATACACCTTCTTTTGAAAGGATGTTGCGAACTGTATCTGAAGGTTGAGCTCCATCAGCCAACCATGCAAGAACGCGGTCTTCTTTCAAAGTTACTTGGTTTTCAGCAACAAGTGGGTTGTAAGTTCCAACTGTTTCGATGAAACGTCCGTCACGTGGTGAACGTGAATCTGCTACGTTGATACGGTAGAAAGGTTTTTTCTTAGAACCCATACGAGTCAAACGGATTTTAACTGCCATTTTTAAAGTCTCTTTTCTTATTTTTTATTTCGGTGAAATAGCTGAGCTATTTAGCACATGTTCTATTATAGCAGATTTCTGGCAGGTGTCAAGAAAAAAACTTGACAGACTATAAAATTCTTAAACCATTTAGAAATTTGTTAGAAGTAGGAAATAAATGTTTGAAAGAAGCTAGCCGTGAATACTATTTTATACTCAATGAAAATCAAAGAGCAAACTAGGAAGCTAGCCGCAGGCTGTACTTAAGTACGGCAAGGCAAAGCTGACGTAGTTTGAATTTGATTTTCGAAGAGTATTAGAAATATTTTATAAAGACCATCAACTCAAACCCTTCATCTCACCTGAACGAGATTTGGATACTTGGCTCCTAAATCCCAATCCCGTTCCCAAAAGAAATATCAAGAATTTTAAGAATGATATCTATTAATTTAGAAAATATGAATTAATAGATTCTAAATAGGGGAATAATTTAGTTCTGTAAAAATTAACTTCTACACCTACAAAGCTTATTTTGACAGACTTTATAACAGTCTAAGAAAAAAATAGAGATTCATACAGTATCTAGATTTTCCAAAAATTCTTTATCATCAAATATTATTAACGAAACTATCCAAACCAAATCCGATGCATTGCTTCAAAGAATTCTTTAGTTGTTTGACTATCGAGGGCTTTTATTAAAAAATTTTTTCAAATAATTGCCACCTTGGCACATAAATTCTTGCTTTCTAAATTTAAATGTGATATATTTATAACATAAAATTTAAGTGTTATATATTTATAACATAAAAAAGGAGTCTATCATGAAAAAAAGTCAAAAAATGCGTGGCCTCATTGCAATGATTGCCGTAGCTCTCTTTATTGATTTTATTGTTTTATTTGGTTCTAATCTTAGTTGGGAACCCAAGTTAGTTATTACTGGTATTTCAGTGTTAGGTCAAATTATAGCTATTTGGAGCTGGCTACATAAGAGTCAGAAAGGTAAGGGAAAGATTATTTTTGACTTGTCTGCTAAGCTTTACACGATACTTGTGTTTGCAGCAAGCATTTTTTATACAGTAGGGATTTGGGTTGCGACCCCAAGCGTAAGTTCTGGTATTAAAGAATGGATTTTGGGAATTGGCCTCGTTATTGAAGTGATTGTATTTGTTTTTTTCTCTTTAAAAAATGTCAAGGAAACTCCGGACGAACGCTTTTATGCTAATTTAGCCAAGGCAGCTAGCTTGATGTTTGTTTTTATACTAGGCGCACTGATGATCCTAGCAGTTATCATTGGGTATATGGGGTCTCTCACTCTTTACATGGGACAGATATTTATTAGCATAGCTGCCTTGATTTGCATCTTTTCGGTTGTCTATCTTATCTTGGAACGTAGAGGATAAGCATGGCCAAAGAAAGCAATATTATTACTAATCTCAAATCTGTCCGTGAGTCCACAGGCATGACCCAGCAGGAGTTAGCCGACCGCATCGGCATACGACGCGAGACAATTCTGCACTTGGAAAATAACCGTTACAATCCTTCGCTGGAAATGGCTCTTAAAATTGCTCAAGTTTTTAATCTGAAAGTAGAAGAGCTCTTTGAACTCAGACAGAAAGAGGAAGCATAATTCTTTTCGAGACCTAGTATTAAGTTCATTGATTAATTAGGAATTGAAGCCAAAAGAAAAATCTCTAAGCAAGCGATTTTTCTTTTGGCTTTCTCTAAAACTACCTTGTCACTAATATTTGAAATCCCCTTCCTTTTAGGGTACAATGGTAGAAATGAATTTTTGAAAGGATCAGAATGAAAAAACTAGCAACCCTTCTTTTACTATCCACTGTAGCTCTAGCTGGATGTAGCAACATCCAACGTAGTTTGCGTGGTGATGACTATGTAGATTCTAGCTTGGCCGCTGAGGAAAGCTCCAAAGCAGCAGCCCAATCTACCAAGGAGTTAAACGATGCTTTAACAAACGAAAACGCCAATTTCCCACAACTATCTAAAGAAGTTGCTGAAGATGAAGCCGAAGTGATTCTCCACACAAGCCAAGGTGATATCCGCATTAAGCTCTTCCCTAAACTCGCTCCTCTAGCGGTTGAAAACTTCCTCACTCATGCCAAAGAAGGCTACTATAACGGTATTACCTTCCACCGTGTCATCGATGGCTTTATGGTCCAAACCGGAGATCCAAAAGGGGACGGTACAGGTGGTCAGTCCATCTGGCATGACAAGGATAAGACTAAAGATAAGGGAACTGGTTTCAAGAACGAGATTACTCCTTATCTCTATAACATCCGTGGTGCTCTTGCTATGGCTAATACTGGTCAACCAAACACCAATGGTAGCCAATTCTTCATCAACCAAAACTCTACTGATACCTCTGCTAAACTCCCTACAAGCAAGTATCCCAAGAAAATCATCGAAGCCTACAAAGAAGGTGGAAACCCTAGTTTAGATGGCAAACACCCAGTTTTTGGTCAAGTGATTGACGGTATGGATGTTGTGGATAAAATTGCTAAAGCCGAAAAAGATGAAAAAGACAAGCCAACGACTGCTATTACTATCGATAGTATCGAAGTAGTGAAAGACTACGATTTTAAATCATAAAAACCAAAAAATACAGTATCCATATTCGGTACTGTATTTCTTTTACTCTCATTCTTAAGTTAAATTATTAAAATCCCAGATTTGGTCCATCCAGCCTTCATAAAAGTCTGGTTCGTGGCAGACCATAAGAATAGATCCCTTATATTCTTTGAGAGCGCGTTTGAGTTCATCCTTGGCATCCACATCCAAGTGGTTGGTTGGCTCGTCCAGCACTAAAACGTTGTTTTCACGATTCATCAAGAGACAGAAACGAACCTTGGCTTGTTCCCCACCTGACAAGACCTGAATTTGACTTTCAATATGCTTGGTTGTCAAACCACAACGAGCAAGGGCTGCACGAACTTCTGCTTGGTTGAGAGCTGGAAAGGCATTCCAGACAGCTTCAAGAGGAGTTTGGCGATTACCGCCTTCTACTTCCTGTTCAAAGTAGCCAAGTTCTAGGTAGTCTCCACGTTCAACTTCTCCAGCGATTGGCGGGATAATTCCCAAGAGAGACTTCAAGAGAGTTGTTTTTCCGATACCATTTGCCCCGATAATAGCAACCTTTTGATTACGTTCAAAGGTAAGATTTAAAGGCTTGGTCAGAGGACGATCATAACCAATTTGCAAATCCTTAGCTTGGAAAATAAAGCGACCTGGTGTACGAGCTGGTTTAAAATCAAAGGATGGCTTTGGTTTCTCACTTTGCAGTTCGATAATATCCATCTTATCCAATTTCTTCTGACGAGACATGGCCATGTTTCGTGTTGCAACACGCGCTTTGTTTCGAGCCACGAAGTCCTTGAGATCCGCAATTTCTTTTTGCTGACGTTCGTAGGCAGCCTCTAGCTGAGATTTCTTCATAGCATAGACTTCTTGGAACTGGTAGTAGTCACCAGAATAACGCGTCAGCTGTTGATTTTCCACATGATAGACAATATTGATAACGTCATTTAGGAATGGAATGTCGTGTGAAATGAGGACAAAGGCATTCTCATAGTTTTGGAGATAGCGCTTAAGCCAGTCAATATGCTCAGCATCCAAATAGTTGGTCGGCTCATCCAAAAGTAATATATCAGGCTTTTCAAGGAGAAGTTTTGCCAAAAGCACCTTGGTTCTTTGCCCACCTGACAAAGAAGTTACATCTGTATCCATGCCAAAGTCCATGACACCAAGGGCACGCGCTACTTCGTCAATCTTAGCATCCAAGGTATAGAAATCACGACTCTCTAAACGGTCTTGAAGTTCTCCCACTTCTTCCATGAGAGCATCAACATCCGCTCCGTCTTCAGCCATTTCCATATAGAGGTCATTGATACGGGCTTCCGCTTTGAAAAGCTCATCAAAGGCTGTACGGAGAACATCACGTACCGACTGCCCTTCAGCAAGGACGGAGTGCTGATCCAAGTAACCAGCAGTCACATATTTGGACCACTCAACCTTCCCTTCATCTGGCAGCATTTTACCAGTCACGATACTCATAAAGGTTGATTTTCCTTCACCATTGGCACCGACCAGGCCGATATGTTCTCCTTTGAGAAGACGGAAGGACACATCTTCAAAAATTGCACGGTCACCAAAACCGTGACTCAGATTTTTAACTTCTAAAATACTCATTTTAATTCCTTATCTTGTTTTTATACTCTTCGAAAATCTCTTCAAACCACGTCAGCTTCACCTTGCCGTACTCAAGTACAGCCTGCGGCTAGCTTCCTAGTTTGCTCTTTGATTTTCATTGAGTATTATGTAATTGTTTATAGAGGAGCCAAGCCAGATAGCCACCCAAGATATTGGTCCACAAATCATCAACCTCAAAGACTCGATTAAAATCAAAGAAAAAATCCAAGACTAACTGCGTACACTCAATTCCAAAACTCACTAGAAAGCTAAAAAGAAGGATCTTTTTTGTTTTCCGCAAGTTTGGAAGGAGATAAAGGAGTTGGAAAACAAGAGGAAAAAGCAAGAAGACATTTAAAATGTTCTGCAAAAAAATCCAAATGACTTGTCCCAAACTAGTCACTTCACCCAGTTTCCAGAGAGAATTGAAAGGAGTCAAAAGAAAAACCAGGCGTCCAAGATGCTGAATACCTGGAGTTTCCACCCCCACGGGAGATTGTTCTTGAGGAGTAAAGCAAAAATAGACAATGCAAATGCTATAGAAAATGACTCCCCAGACCAAAATATGATTGTAACTCTTCTTCATCATTAAGGATTGACTGCTGCGACTGCTTTCTGGCGGTCACGTTTCATTGTATTGGAACGCAATTGTCCACAAGCTGCATCAATATCAGTACCATGCTCTTGACGAACCACACAGTTAACCCCTTTTTTCTTAAGCGTATCATAGAAGGCCAGGACGCGCTCTTTAGGACTACGGCTATATTGGTCATGCTCACTAACTGGGTTATAAGGAATCAAGTTTACATAAGACAATTTCTTGATATTCTTGAGCAATTCAGCCAATTCCAAGGCTTGTTCTACACCGTCATTGACTTCATTGAGCATGATATACTCAAAAGTCACACGACGATTAGTTGTCTCAATGTAATACTCAATGGCTGCGAAAAGTTTTTCAATCGGAAAGGCACGGTTAATCTTCATGATGCTTGAGCGCAATTCATTGTTCGGTGCATGAAGGGAAACGGCAAGATTGACCTGAACTCCTTCATTAGCAAAGTCACGAATTTTATGGGTCAAACCTGAGGTTGAAACCGTAATGTGACGAGCACCGATGGCCATTCCCTTGTCATCATTGATAGTACGAACGAAATTTAAGACATTGTTGTAGTTATCAAAAGGCTCACCGATACCCATGACAACGATATGGCTGACGCGTTCGTCCTGACCACGTTCATCAAAGTATTTCTGAACCAGCATGATTTGCGCTACGATTTCCCCATTATTAAGGTCACGTTGTTTCTTAATCAAACCAGAGGCACAGAAGGTACAACCAATATTACAGCCGACCTGAGTGGTCACACAGACAGATAAACCGTAGTGTTGACGCATAAGTACCGTCTCAATCAACATACCATCTGGCAATTCAAAAAGATATTTAACTGTCCCATCAGCAGACTCTTGCACAATACGTTGTTTCAAGGGATTGACCACAAACTGATCATTAAGCTTAGCAATCAAATCTTTTGACAGGTTGGTCATCTCTTCAAATGACTGGACACGTTTACGGTAGAGCCATTCCCAGATTTGATCTGCACGGAATTTCTTTTCTCCCTGCTCCAAAACCCATTCCTGCATGGTTTGACGTGTTAAACTATAAATTGACGGTTTCATTTCTACTCCTTATTCTCTACTCACTTCTGACGAATAACAAAATGACGTTGCCCCTTGTCCTCTTTCTGAGAATACTGGTCTTTCTGACGACGTCTATTTTTCTTATCTGCATTCGGCTTTCGTTTGGTTTGAGACGGCTTCTTTCCTTTTCTAGAAGGTGGTTCTTCTTCCTTCTTACGCATTTTCTTGTCAAATGATGCGCGCTTAGGTGCTTCATTTTCTAGAACAAAATAGGCACAACCATAACTACAATACTCTAAAAGATAGTCTTGTAAACGACTGATTTTTTCAAGATTTTCCTCTGTTCGGTCATCCTTGTAAAAACCTCGTAGGCGAAGCTGTTCGTTGCTCCAGTCTCCCACGATATAATCAAACTTGGTTAAGACTTCTGAAAAACGCTGATTAAAAGTCGTCACATCAAAGGCTTCCTTGATATTTTCCACCAAGGAAAAAGCGATCCCTTCCGTTTCGACCTTGTCCCCGTGTAAATGAAACTCAGGACCAGGAAACTTGTTATAGTTGTATAATTCAGGTGCAATTTCTTTTCGCATAGATATCCTTTTTCCACGATTACTTAATACTTTATTCTACCATAATTTCTAGCAGTTAGCACGTTTCTCATAAGAATAGAAACGATAAACTTTTAGTCTTCATTAAAATACCTAAAGCGTTTATACTATTAAATCTTAAAAAATAGCAGGTCTTTAGGACTTTTTAAAAGACTATAAAAGTTCTTAAAAAGTCCACAAAAAAGCCCTCAAAAAGGGCAATAAATGACGAGTTCAGCAGGCAAGAAACTAGCACGGTCAAACGTGCTTTTTTTATTGCTGATTGCTGATAGGTATATTATAACACGATAAAGACGATAGGGCAAAATATCCCATCAAGATGATATACACTTACCTATATACTTCCAGCTCTCCGTTCTGGTGGATTCTCGCAAAGTTTAAAACAGCTATCTGTTTATATCGGTGGTAGCTAGTGTATTTTGTCCCAGCAATTTCTAAACATTCGCTTACTGTTTTCTTTCTCATATAGCAATAATGGATAATGAAGTATTTTCTGGCTCGTTTGTTCTCTATACTGTTGATGTCGTGGGCGAATATTTCCAACCCCTCACGGATTGCCTTTTCATGCTCACCGCTCAAACTCCACTGATCAGGTAAGACAAGCTTCCAAGACTCTTCATCTATCCTAACTTGGTTTTCACTTCCTGCCATCCTCTGAAATCTCAGAAAGTAAGTCATCCGCTTTCTGACGTTCATCATCGTTTTAAACTTATCCAGCTCCATTAGTTCGCTCCCTTGTGATATAATATTATTGAGATTATAGCTGAGGCGGAGCGCCTTGGCTTTTTTCGTATTCTAAGGCTTTTCCTTTTGAATCTCATCTTCCCAGACTGATTCAACCATTGCGCTCATGGCCTCTATAAATTTATCATCCTTAACTGGAGTTTCTTGATGGATGTTACTCTTAATCACACTGATTTCTGCTCGCAACTTCTCGTCCAGCAACTCCAAATCACGAAAAGCGCTATTATTCATCCCATGCAAAGCAGAAAGAAAGGCATTAAAATTACTAGATCTCAATCCACTTTCGATAATTTCAGATTTAGCTTTATTTTTTAGCCATTCATACTCATTAAAAGCCTGTTCTCTTGACCATAAAGCACGGTTTGAAAACTCTTTTAATAACTCTCTGTACCTTGTATTAACCTTATACTCTTTCAGCAACTTACTAGCCCTTGAATCTATCGTACTATCAGTCATCTTTTGGGCGTTATAAGCCCCTTTATATGCTTTTCTTTGAGATAGTCCAGCCACTAGTCCTTGGACAAATTTTTCTTGTCTCTGCGTTAACTTATCTGTCACATTAGTTCACCTCCTTAAGCGACAAAAAGGGGAAAACTCCCCCTTGTCTTAAGCGTTATCTTGCTCAGCTTGTAATACTGATTCTTCTACGTTGTAGTCAATGATTGCACCAATAGCATCACCATCTTCAATGTATTTAAAATTATAACGCTCGTACTCTGGATGTGCTTGCTGGTGCTCCTCCATTAGTTTAAAGAGTTCTACAATCGTCGGTACTGGTTCAATTTTGTGTCTGATTTGTCTCTTCATCTTTTAAAAATGCCCTTTCGCGTCATTATAAGTACGACCAAAAACTTGTTTATAATTTTCTTCTAAGAATGGTTTTACTGGATATGTTGGTACATAATCAATCAGTCCACCAACTGGAGAAATTCTAGCCCCCCCTGTACTGAAAGTAAATTCTCTCTTACCTTTCCCCACTTTGTAAGCCATAGCATGGTAAAGAGTTCGGAGTTTATCTGAATCAGCAATAATTTCATTATCAATCTGATCAATCTCTTTCATCAAATCCACGGCTTTATCATAAAGCGCCTTATGTTTTTTGTCAACCGTTGAATCTAGTTCATCGATTTTTGCCTTAAAATCTTCAAGGTTCATCAATGCTTCATTGTGTAAGTCTTCCAGCTTTTTAGCGTTCTTTTTTAATTTACTTTCAGCAATCCATAAATTATCCTTGGCATTGCGTAGCTTGTCTTTATCTACTTCATCAACCGCCTCATCGTGTTCACGTCGGGCGGTCGCTTGGTCTTGGAGCAACTGTGTTTTTTCTCGTTCAGCCTCAGCAATCGCATTTTCGTTTTGCGTGATCAATGCGTTTACTTCCTTAGTGATTTTATCTAGTGCTTTATCCATTTTTTGGGCTAGTTCTTGGCGCTTTTGCGCTTGTTCAATGTTGTTTGTGTTTTGTGTTTCTGTCATCTTATTCTTTCCTTTTCTGTTGTTTTTATTAATTTTAGAGTGCCATATCCAATCCAGTCACGGGGTCTCTATTGTAGTTCATCTACTTACATCCTCTCTACTCTATTCCTCAACTTCTTCATCTATTGGATTTTCGCTATTCTTGAAAACCTCACAAATGCGTTTAAAGTTGATATCTAGATTGTTATCCTCCAAATACTCAGCGATAAGCGTTCCGTTTTCCTTATATCTTAGTTTAATAGCTGGCACTAGATAAGTACCTCTCATATATCCAAATAAAGCTAGCCCTGCTATTTGTGCGTCTTCTAGGTTTCCAAATTCATAAGTAAATGTATGTTTTGGTGCGGTTTCTGAAAATACTTTTAATGTCATGTTGTTTTTCCTCTTTCTGTTTTAAGGGTGTCACTAGTAATTACACCGTCGCAAGGGGGTCGGTACTATCTACCCCATTTTATTTTAGGTTTTGGGCAAAGTGTAGCCGTTTTTGAATATCTATTGGCTACGCATTCCGCCTTACAGCCCCAAGGGTTTTCGCCTTGTGTAGCCGTGTAGCCGTTTCATCTCAGAAAAAAATAATATATAACGCATTAGGTATTTAATTAACTATACTTTTATAAAATATATATTTTGGCTACATTTATATTAAAAAGTCAGTAATATCAAGGGTTTAGGGGTGTAGCCATTTTTTTCGTCTTGTCTACACCTCTTTGAAACCCTTACAGTATCAAAGGTTTTCAGTGTAGCCGTTTTTTTATCTTTTGGCTACACTGTCTACACTTTATTTTTTTATTTTAGCAAATCCGCGCTTGACGCTTTTACCAAACCTTAAAGATTCTCTATATTCCCAGCCTTCTTTGTTTTGCATGATTTTCTTTACCTTATTTTTATCTTTGGGATTAGGGGAATTGTTCAAATAAACCTCAGAAAAGAATAAATTAACTACCACCTTATCCCTTTCCACCAGTTCCCCATACTTTTCAGTATCAAGATGAATCTCTACGCCATTAGTGCCCATATGGTAGCCGTGGTTCATCATGTCATGAATATAGTAGTGTCTTGTACTGTCTGTTGTTGGGAATTGATACATATTTTTAGGGTAGGGAGTTTCTAAATAACGCTCAACATCCTCAAGGATTTCATCTACAAACTTGTAACGGCTTCTAACCTCGTTTACTAGCTTTTCTTGGTCGTCTGTCAAGGTCAAAGATTTATTAGACTTCCAAGCTACCACCATAGCACCCCAAAAGGCTCTACGGTCTTTTTCCGTCCACTTCCTGCCCTTATAAGCGGTGTCCTTGTAGACTTCTGCAACCAGAAAGCGCCTTTCTCCTGTCAGGTCATTTAAATAATCATGGTCATTGGTTGCCCTCACGATAATAAAACTCTTAGGCAATCGTCTGTCACTTGAAGCGTAAGGCGGTCTAAACTCTAGCTTGGTTTCTGTGATGAATTTCTTCAATTCTGAAAAACTAGCCTTTTTGCTGGCCACCATCTCATCATCAAATACACACCAGTTTCTTACCATTCTAGCCTTGTCATCTTTGTCTGTGAAGGTCTCAACGGTTGTAAAATACTTGTGAGTGAAAAGCCCCTCAAAAAATTGGGTCTTTCCTACTCCCTGCCTTCCAGTCAAGTCCAGCACAAAGTCAAACTTGATGGTAGGGTCAAACACCTTGGCAACCGCTCCACGGAAAAACAAGTCCATGATAATACGGTTATATCCATCATCCTTAATATTGAGATAATGCCTTAAAATATCAAAGGGATCACGCTGATTCACTAACTCTTTATACTCGCTTTCACAAGATTCCAGATAGTCTTTTAAGGGATTGTAGCTGTGTTCTCCAGCTACCACTTCCAAAATATCCGCTATGTCAGGCTTTTTATAGTCCATCTTGTACTTGGTAGCAATATAAGCCCTAATCTCTCTGATAATCAGGTCATCGATTGCACCGCTCAGGATTCTACCGTTTAGCTTCATTGGTCTAGTCACGTCAATTTCATAAGTAAAGACGTTGTATTGTATAGCCCCTTTTAGCTTGCTATCTCCATTCAAAATCTTCTTGAGATTGTCCAAGTTGACTGCAAAGCCATCGCCTCTTGCTTTCTTTGCCAAGTTCAGGCTATTATGTTCCTCATCGGTCTCCCTTGCTTGGGTCAAGTCCACCACTTCAGGCGGTACTTTCTGCTTATCTTCTTCAATGATTTTATCTACAATGTCATTGCTATTCAAAAGCCACCTCCTTATAGAATTTTGTCGCTACTTCTAGAAAGTAGCTTGCTAAGTCTTTCCGTTTAACGATTGCTGAAAACAAGTCCACTAATTGGCCAAAACTGTAACCATTCACAAATAGCAAGCGGACAAAAAGTGAAGTCTCATACCTGGTATAAATGCCATTACAAATCAGGTCAAAAACCCAGCCTTTTAACTCCACTCCAAGCCCCTGCCGTTGCTCTGTCAATTTGTTTACCTCTAAATCTTTCAGGATCGTCAGCAAGTCAGGACTGGCCAAACCTATTTCTAAATCTCTGGTTAGTTCCCAGCCCTCTACTTCCTCACTCTCGTCTTTAACTACCACATACAAGCCTTTGTAGTGAAAAGCCGTCAGCGCCTCGCCTATTGGCTCAAAGTAGATAAATTTGTAGTAATTCCCATTCTTCCAAACTTGGGTTGGGGTAGACTTGAGAAAGCCAAACAAAGGCAATTTGTCAGCGGATAAAATTAACTCCAGCACCCTCATTTATCCACCCCCAGAAACTTCCAGATGTCAGTCACTAAATAGTAAATCATTCTAGAACCATCGTCAGGAGGTTGATAGCGTCTTAAACCCTGCCTTTCCCACTTATTTAGCGTGCTGTCACTAATTTTCAATTCCTCTTTGAGTTCAACTCTATTTATAAGCTTGGTCAGTCTCTGCGGTGCTTTCTCATGCGCTTCAAGGTATCTTTCCACTACCTCCAGAATGCCATGAGTTAGGTCATGCTCACTTTCTCGGCTTAGGCTAAACATATCCGCCCACCTCCTTCAAGGTTTCTTTGTAGCTCTCTAAATCAGCATTTAAAAGGACAGTTAGGCGTTTCTGTTCTTCCTGTACTTGGTTATAGAATGCTTTTGCTCCGTCCAGTAACTCCTCTTTGTTAGCAGGGATAAAATATCCTCTAAATGTCCCGTGTCGAACCCCAACAATAGGAACGCTATGGCGCGTGATTAGACGGCTGATAATATCTTGCACGGTTCTTTCTGCTAGCTTAGTGATCAGGCTGATTTCTGCCCCTGTTATGGAGTTCTCAGCCCCTACCTTGATTAATCTTAATACTCGTTTGTCATTCTCTGATAGACTCATTCAGTTCCTCCTCTCCTTTGCTTTTATTCAAAAAGGTTATTTGTCCGCTCGCTACCCCTCGCAAAATATCTTTTTGAGTTTCTATGATGGTATCAAGGGTTTTCAAAATAGCTGTCTTAGTCTCTAAATCCAACGTTTGTTTTGTCAACAAGCCCATAGTTACAGCTAACTTTGTTGCATTGTCCATACACGTAGCTAGAAAAATATCTTTTGTAAAATAAGGTTCATCTGGTATTTTTTCACTATCAAGGTATATCTTCACTATGTAACTCATTTCATTCCTCCGTAAACTCTTACCCCTGCAAGCTGGATATATCTCCCATAATCAGGGTTTAAATCCTCGCTAGGTGTTTCTATCGTCTGTTGGTTTTCTCGCTCAAATTGGGCGCTTTTTTTGCGGTCTAGGTGGTTTATATAAAGCAGTCAGCCAATCAATACCACCATAGAGATTACCGCCTGTGTATTGGTCAAATCTAATTCATTCATGTCATGCCCTCGCTTTGTAATTCTTGATAAATTTCGCTTGTTTAGGTTGTTCCATATTCAGCAAGTCGTCTTCGGCTTGTGCCATTTCTTTAATATATTTAGTCATGGTATGCCTCCAGCTCTTTAGCGTCGTCATTGTTCAAAAGCAAAAAGGCTATTTCATTTAGACGATCGTATAGCTTTTCATTCTGGGCGTATGCTGTATCAGTGTATTTTTTAGCAAGCCATAAGAACGTGGTTGTATCTTTCTGTAGTGCAAACTCAAGCCCTTCAAGAGCTAGGTTATTCATTTCTAAAACATTCATGATGTCGGTTAATTCGTTCCCTAATTCTGATAGTTTCTTAGCCGATAATAGAACTTGTTGGCTTGATGTTGCTTTTTTTGTTGTCATGTTTTTTACCTCTTTTTCTATCTTTTTATACTTGCCACGATGGCTTTTTAATGCTTTTTTTCCTGTCACATGCCCCACGCTCAGAGTCGCCAAATTGAAAGCGTGAGAAAGTACCAGTTTAAAGAGTTGGCGCTCTATGCTTTTCAAAACCTTTTCTAATTGCTTGCCTGCACTTCGGTTTTCTTAGTTTTTCTTCATTTCGTTTACGGCTTTATCTGCTAGCCGTTGCCATTGTTTTCTAAAATCTTGTTCATCTATCCGCCCATGCAGAAAGTCGCTCAGGGCGTAAGTTGCACGGCTGTAAAATTGCCTTGCTCGTTCGTATGCTGTCATCTGTTAGCCCTCCATCATGTCATAAAGTAGGGCGTAGTGCTTATCTGGGATTCTGTCCAAGGCTTTCAAGCCATCGTGTTCTGCTTTTTGTCTTGTTTCCGCCTTGACTGTGCTATCAAAGGCGATAGAAAAAGCGTTTAGCATTGCCTTGTATCGGTCTACACTCTTCAAATAGCGCCCACGGCCTGACAATTCCTTGTCTTCAAGCTCCTCTTTTATCGAATTGTCCAAAAGTTCAAACTTGGTATAAACCCCTTTTTCTACTTTGAAGTCTATCCGTTTGCTTTGTCTCAAACTGTAAAGATTAGTTCTGCAACTCTCTAAATTGCGGTAGCCCAATATTCCAGCGATTTCTTCTAGGTTTTTGCCCTCTAATTCAGGTAATTTTTCAGCAATATCCTTGAATTTTACTACTTGATGTTTCTTTCCCATTGTTTACCTTGTCTTTCTATGCTATAATCAAGGTATAGAAAAAATATCTATATTCTTGATCCAGTCGCTTGCTTCTGTCGCCAAACGTTCAGCAAGTGACTTTTTTTTGTTGTCGTTTTTAATCTTCATGTCTAGGTTTTTTATAAATCAGTTGACGGCTTTCCACTAACTCAGCGATAAAAGCTAGGTTATTGGCTATATTTTCTATCAAGTCGTCAAGTACCTCTTTATTTTCAGGTAATGCCATAGCTTCCGCCACACTCACGGCATCATCTAGCCATGTTTTAAATTCTTTAAAGTTCATTTCTTTGCTCCTTTTTTGTTGTCAATTCCCAGTGGTAAAGCACCACATGAGAAATCTGTAAATGTATTGTAGTATTGCGATTGGGTCGCTCCTTTCTATTCTTTCGTATCTAGAAATTCATCCAGCGTAACTCCCAAGTAACTAGATACTTTTTTCAATGTATCAAGACTTGGATTCTTTGCACGTTCATAGTACAAAGCCGTTAAAGTGCTTTTTGATAGTCCTGTTTCTCTTGCAACATCTGCCACCTTCAAGCGCTTCTTTGCTAAAATAACACGCATATTATTTTTCAAATACCTTACCCCTTTCCATTATCTTTAAAATCGACCTCCAGTAGAATAGATTGAAAAGTGTTGCTCTGGAGATTGGTGTAATTTTTGTTCAACTCTAGTTGACAAACTCATTATATTGCAATCATTGTGCAATGTCAAGAGAATTATTAAAAATAATTGCACTTTTTTTGCACCCTTTGAAATTAATCGTGATATAATACATTTGAAAGGGGTTTATATAAATGAATAGATTGAAAGAACTAAGACAAGAAAAAAAGCTAACTCAGCAAGAGTTAGCGAATGAAATAGGGGTCACAAAACGAACTTATATATATTGGGAAAAAGGTGAGCGCCAAATAAAAACAGACAAAGCGAAACAACTAGCTGATTTTTTTGGCGTACCTGTTGGATACCTGCTAGGCTATAGTTCTATTCCTCCGCTCTTAGAAAACCAATTGTCCGAGGAGGAAAAAGAAGAGTTAAGAAAAAACCCGCAATTGGCAAATGAATTATCAGACTTGGCTTGGCAAAAGTATACAGTAAAAATGAACGCCATCGAAAATAAGAAACACAAACCTGCTAGTATTGCAGAAATACAGAACCGACTTAATAGCCGATACGGAACGAACGTTCATGGAGATTCTGCATTTCTCGCATTTTCAGTTGGTGCTGGGGATCACGATTATGAATTTCTACGTTGGTTTGATGGATTACTTGATATTGATTCGATTGACGGAACTAATACCGCTGATCTGCTTTATAAATACATTATCTTAGATGATGATAGCAAACGGATAATAACCGAACTTATTGAAAAATTACCACAAATAAAAGCTGATTCTATTCTAGTAACAAATCACAACGATGATGAAACAAATTAAACTAAAATTTTAATCTATTTGAGAAATTATCAGTATATATAAAAAGGAGATTATCCATGAAAAAACTACTAACCACATCAGCAATCCTGTTTACTACTACTCTTCTAGTAGCTTGCTCTAACAATCAATCTGCTACCAAAGATAGCTCGGAGCAACCAAAAATGGAGCAAACTAAAGCAAAGGACAAACCTGCTTCTAAAAAGGCTACTAGCTTAGACGATTTTAAAAAAGCACTAGAAAGCAATGGCTTCACTATCAAATAAGAAATCTCAAAAGAAGCTAGTCTTATTCAAGCCGAATCAGGAAAAGGATTCATCTTAGAAGATGATACTGCTGTAGAGGTTTACGAATATTACGATAAGAACCCAATGTTTGAAGAAGCTAAGAAAGAAAAAGAGTTGATTGGACACCCTGCTTATATCTACGGGAATTATGTTGTTTTAGTGCTTAATGCTACAGACTCAAAAGATAAAATTTTAGAGAGTTTCAAAGGATTTGAATAAACAAAAAAATCCCCACGCTCTCAAGTTTGGCCAGTCTGAGCGTGTATAGAGGGAAATAAAAAAAGCATCGTTAATGTGACAATGGTTAACGAAGATTTTTATAAATTAACTGGTAGTTAATGAGGAAGGAAAAACTATGGGAAGTAATAGAACAAACGAAGAAATAGCTGTTTACACTGCCACGATAATACAAGAACTAGAGGATTATCTTCATCTCCTCCAGAGAATGGACGATGAAGGGAATAAACGATCTGATAAAATAGCGCAGTGGATAGAAAATTGGGTAAAATACTTAAAGATAGAACAAGTTTTTAATCCGCGAAGTATTCAGGCTTTAAAAAGAGGAAGTATCGTTTATGCTGATTTTGGTTTCAATGTTGGTAGAGAATATGGAGGTCTTCATTATGCAATAGTTCTGAATAAAATAGATGCACGTTCAAACCATCTTCTTCATGTATTGCCTTTGACCTCTGTAAAAGAAACAACTGATATATCTAATTTGAAATATTTTCAACTTCCAATTGGCAACGAAGTGTTTCAATTACTATCAAATAAAGCTTTGAAAAAAGTTAGAGAGTTATCTGAATTGTATGATCGTTTTTCAAAAAAAGATGGTGAATTGCGCGAAAAAGTTGTAATGGTTGAATCGTTAATCGAAGATAATAAAAAAACTTTGGAAATACTTAAAAACTTATCGAGTTCTGATATAGACGATTCTTCTATTAAGCAAATACTAACCATCAATAAAAATATAGACTTCGCAAGTGATCAGGCGGAGAAAATACGACAGGAGGCAAAAGAAAATGCAATTTTACTTGCAGAACTTAATGAGAAACTGGAGTATGCTAATAAATTTATCCTAAAAACACAAAATATGAACAAAGATAGTATTGTTCTATTGAATCAGGTTACAACAATTAGTAAAATGAGACTCCGTGATCCAAAAAATAATAATTCAATTTTGAATGGTATTGTACTTTCCGATGATACTATGGACAAAATAGATGAGGCACTGAAAAATATTTTTTAAAATCCGAGTATTTTTATTGACTTTTCTTAAAATTAGGGTTAGAATAGAATCATAAGGTCGCTTGACGACAAAATATATGATACTGTCCCAGGAGGACAATTCTAGCCCTGCTCTTATGAGTAGGGCTTTTAGTTTATTAAAAATCCCTGGAACCTCATCCCTAATATTTTTCTTTTAGGGTAGCCGAAAAGTCCGATTATACCAACAAAGGCGCGTGGATTCTCGAGCTTCGTTCGAGCTTCAAGCCTATATAAGCCCCATATCCGCCTTGTTTCCAACTCTGGTATTTATTTACCGTCTGACTACTTAAAAACGAAAATAAGGGGGTTCTCGTAGCCCCTCACATGGTATAACTTCAAAATCTTTTCTAATTGCTTGCCTGCTGATGGAAAAGGAGTAAAACCATGAAAATTACAGAATACAAAAAGAAAGATGGATCAGTAGTTTATCGTTCCAGCATTTATCTGGGCATCGATACCGTAACGAGTAAGAAAGTCAAGACGACTATATCAGGGCGAACTAAAAGGGAACTCAATAGCAAGGCTATCCAAGCCAAATTAGAGTTTGAAAAAGGAGGCTCAACAGTATATAAGGCGGTTCAAATCAATACCTATGCCGAACTGGTGGAGAATTGGCTAGAAACGTACTGCCATACAGTCAAAAAGTCAACACTTACAATAACTAAGGTAAGAATTAATAACTATCTACTTCCTGCCTTTGGAGACTACAAACTGGACAAGCTAACGCCCCCAGTTATTCAAAAGCAAGTCAATCAATGGGCAAAAGATTACAATCAACTAGGCAAAGGCTACCAAGAATATACGCAACTTAACTCGCTAAATAAACGCATACTTAAATACGCCGTATCGTTGCAAGTTATCTCCTTTAATCCTGCCCGTGATATTATCGTCCCACGGCGTAAAGCAAAAGAAGGGCAAAAACTGAAATATCTTGATGATGAGAATTTGAAAAAGTTCTTAGCTTATCTGGAGCAGTTACCAAACACTTACAAAAATTTCTACGATACAGTGCTATATAAGACGCTTTTAGCTACTGGTTTGCGTATTCGTGAGTGTTTAGCCTTGAAATGGTCTGATATTGACTTACAAAACGGTACACTAGACGTAAATAAGACTCTAAACTGTGAAAAGGAAGTCACCACCCCTAAAACAAAATCAAGCGTAAGAGTGATTGACTTAGATACCAAAACGGTACTCATGCTTCGGCTTTACAAAAATAGACAATCGCAAGTGGGTAGAGAAATAGGCTTGACTTATGAAAAAGTATTCCCTAATTATTTCGATGAATATAGAGACGCTAGGACGCTTAGACATAGACTTGAGAAACATTTAAAACTTTCTAACTGCCCTCGTTTAACTTTCCACGCCTTCCGTCACACTCACGCTAGTATCTTACTCAACGCTGGCCTGCCTTACAAAGAAATACAAACAAGACTTGGTCATTCTCAAATTTCAATAACCATGGATACTTATAGCCACTTGTCCAAAGACAACAAGAAAAACGCTACTTCATTTTATGAAAAAGCCATTGAAAAATTAAAAAGTTCCTAAAAAGTCCACAAAAAGTTTAAAAACTCACTAGCTCAATTGTGAAATGTAGCTATATCAAAGGCTTTACACATCCTAATTGAAATTTAGCACGTTTCTCATAAAAATGAAAAAAGTCTGACGATTTTGTCAGACCAAAATAATATAACCTTAAAAAGAGAAGAACAATTCTTCCCTCCAACTATCATTATTTAGCTGCTACGTACAATTCATCTACTTTGTTCCAGTTGATCACTGAGAAGAAAGCTTTAATGTAGTCAGGACGCACGTTGCGGTATTTCACGTAGTAAGCATGTTCCCAAACGTCCAAGCCCAAGATTGGTTTTTTGCCTTCTGAGATTGGTGTGTCTTGGTTTGCTGTTGAAGTCACTTCAAGCTTCCCTTCTTTGTTGACAACCAACCATGCCCAGCCAGAACCAAAACGAGTTGTTGCTGCTGCAGTGAAGGCTGCTTGGAATTCTTCAAATGAACCAAATGTTGCATCGATTGCTGCTGCAAGTTCTACTGATGGAGCTGTTTTTTCAGGAGTCATCAATTCCCAGAAAAGAGCGTGGTTCAAGTGTCCACCACCATTGTTGATAAGCGCTTGACGGATATCAGCTGGGATAGATTCTACATCAGCAAGTAAAGCTTCAAGGTCTTCACCGATTTCAGGGTGTTTTTCAAGAGCTGCATTGGCATTGTTGACATAAGTTTGATGGTGTTTGTCATGGTGCAAGTGCATTGTTTCCGCATCAATGTATGGTTCCAAAGCGTCGTATGCATATGGAAGATCTGGTAAGATAATAGCCATCTGTAATACCTCTTTTTCTTTCTATATGAAAATGATAACGCAAACATTCACTTTTTTCAAGTTTTTTGCTTATAGATGAAGAAATCACTGAAATACTTTCTAATAATACTCTTCGAAAATCTCTTCAAACCGCGTCAACGTCGCCTTGCCGTAGATATGGTTACTGACTTCGTCAGTTTCATCCGCAACCTCAAAAACATGTTTTGAGCTGACTTCGTCAATCTTATCTACAACCTCAAAGCAGTGCTTTAAGCAACCTGCGGCTAGTTTCCTAGTTTGCTCTTTGATTTTCATTGAGTATAAAACAAGCAAATCAGCAAGAAACCCACGACAAGATAATGTTGACGCGGGTTATAGTTTCAAAAAATATCAATTGACCTGACTAGCAATCTGTAGGAGTACCTTTTCAAAAAGGAAACTCTTTTCATAAAGACCTGTCTTAATCTGATAGTCTGTCTCAATCAAATAAGAAATAGCTTGCTTCAAAAAGCTCAAGGAAAGTCCTCGCGCATCTCTCAACGCAAACTTGATTTGATAGGGATTAGGATTACGTCCGAGATAACTACCTAAACCACTTGCAATCTGCGATTCTGCTTGCCCAGACTCCGCCAAAATCTTCACCTGAGTAAAAGTCCGAAATTGTCCTAGCATAACGGCAATCAACTTAATTTCATCTTCCCCTTGCAAGGTCAAATCTCTAACCAAGTCACGCGCCTGGTCCATCTTTTTAGTCAGAATAAACTGAGTTAAATCAAAAATATTGTCCTGCAAGGTCTTGGGAATTGCGTTAACAATATCCTCTTCCTCGATAACAGAGTCTTCTTTATAGGACTGTAAAAAGAGGAGATTTTTCTGAATTTCACTAAATTGAAAACCCGACTTGATGAGGAGATTTTCAAAAGAATGATTGGTAAACTGCAGACCTTGTTTCTGACTCCACTTTTGGAAATACTGACGCAATTCTTGTTCTTTGGCTTCTACTGCATCAAAGACCTTGGCATCACGCTTCAGTAATTTAACCAACCGTCTTTTGCTATCCAGCTTTCCTTCCGCAAAGATTACCAACTTGGTTGTTGGCGAAGGATTGTCAAGGTATTCCTCAAACGACTTAAGTTCATCATCTGTTAAAAAGCGTTTCTTGCCTGTTGTCATATCGACAAAATGGTCTAATATCACGATTTTTTCATCGGCAAAGAAAGGAAGGCTGACCAACTCCAGTTCAACATCCTTGTAAACCACTTCTTTCATATCAAAGTAGGCAAAGTTGAGGTCAGCAGAATCATAGCCAATCTGTTTCAATACTTGACTCTTCATCACTTCAAACTGACCCTGGTCTATGCCTGTAAACAGGCTCAGGCTCGGTAAATTTGATAAAGTCAACTTCTGGCTTTCTTCAATGGCTAGCATCTTCTCTCCTTTCTTCTGATTTTTAGATTTAATTTAATCAATATAGCGCAATTTCCCACGGAAATCTTCTAGGCTCTCGTACCCTTTTTCCACCATGATAGCTTTTAGTTCATTGGTAATGCGGTCAAAAGCACCAACTCCTTCTTTGTGAAGGGTGGTTCCCACCTGCACCATACTGGCTCCACAGAGGATATGTTCAAAGGCATCTCGACCAGTCAGAACGCCACCTGTTCCGATAATTTGGATTTGAGGATTTAAGCGTTGGTAGAAAGCATGAACATTGGCTAGAGCAGTCGGTTTGATGTACTCTCCCCCAATCCCACCGAAACCATTTTTAGGACGAATAACGACAGACTCATCTTCTATATAAAGGCCGTTTCCGATAGAGTTGACGCAGTTGACAAACTTGAGAGGATACTTGTTGAAAATAGCTGCCGCTTGGTCAAAGTGAACAATATCAAAATATGGTGGCAATTTAATTCCAAGAGGTTTGGTGAAGTAGGCAAACACCTCTGCCAAAATCCGGTCTGTTGTCTCAAAATCATAGGCAATCTGAGGTTTACCTGGAACATTTGGGCAGGAGAGATTTAGCTCAGTCAGACCACGAAACTCACTCTCTTGGACTTTTTTCAAGATAGTATGGGTTTCCTCTGGAGACATGCCAACTAGAGATAAAAAGAAAGTTCTGTTTGACTCTTTTTCCTGCAAGTCCAAAAGATAGTCCAAATAATAGTCTAAGCCCTTATTCGGCAAGCCCATAGAGTTGATAGAACCAAGTGGGACATCTTGATAGCGTGGCTCAGGATTTCCCTGACGAAATTCCAAGGTCGCTGTCTTAGTGACAAAGGTTCCTGCCGCTGAGTTTTTAACTCCTTCTAACTCCTCTATCGTCATACAAGCCACACCTGCTGCATTCATCAAGCAATTGTCAAACTCAAAACCAGCAATTTGTGATTTTGTTGATACCATGATTCTAATCCTCCAGATTCCTTTTATTGCTAATATTATACCACAGTTTTAATTCTAGGTTTACTAGATTCTATGGTTCTATCTATTTATTCGGAAAAGAAAGTCTAGTGCAGAAGTCATGCTATGGAAACAGCTAGTGTATTGGAAGTTTGAACAAGGCTTGGGTAACAGACTTTTGAATGAAGTCCAAGCAACAAGGAGAAATCTCAACCATGAGTCCATTCCATGACTCTGTTGCTATAGAAAACCTTGCAATAGTCAAGTGATAACGAATAAAACTTTGGATTGAAATATCCCCATGATTATCTATTACAAGGAGAAATCTCAACCTTTATCATTTTTAAAGAAATACATGTAAATCTCTACTTTCGCAAAATGGATTTTCAGAACAGTATCCCAGTATAGTTAAAAACTATAAAAAAGAGAGGAAGTTCCCCTCTTAAGATTTTATTTGACTGCTTCTTTTAAAGCATCTACCTTGTCCAAACGTTCCCATGGAAGATCAATATCTGTACGTCCCATGTGTCCATAAGCTGCTGTTTGACGGTAAATTGGACGCTTAAGTTCCAGCATTTGGATAATTCCTGCAGGGCGAAGGTCAAAGATTTGACGCGCTGCTTTTTCAAGCTTGCTTTCAGCTACTGTTCCTGTACCGAAGGTATCGATACGAACAGAAACAGGCTGGGCAACACCGATAGCATAGGCCAATTGCACTTCTGCCTTCTTAGCAAGACCTGCTGCAACGATATTCTTGGCAATATAACGAGCCGCATAAGAAGCTGAACGGTCCACCTTAGTCGCATCTTTACCAGAGAAGGCACCACCACCGTGACGAGAGTAGCCACCATAGGTATCCACGATAATCTTACGACCAGTCAAGCCTGAGTCTCCTTGAGGTCCACCGATTACAAAGCGACCAGTTGGGTTGATGAAGAATTTGGTTTGCTCATCCAAGTAAGAGGCTGGAATAACCTCTTTGATAACCTTGTTAATGACATCATTGTGAATTTGTTCGTTGCTGACTTCTGGATCGTGCTGAGTTGAAATAACAACTGTGTCCACACGTACTGGACGGTCATTTTCATCATACTCAACTGTAACTTGTGATTTAGCATCTGGGCGAAGATAGCTAATTTCCCCATACTTACGAAGTTCTGCCAGACGACGAACCAACTTATGACTGAGTGAAATTGGCAATGGCATGAGCTCTTCTGTTTCATCCACTGCAAATCCAAACATAAGCCCTTGGTCTCCAGCACCAATCAAATCAAGTGGATCTTGGTCTGCATTTCCACGAACCTCCAAGGCTTCGTTAACACCTTGAGCAATATCAGGTGATTGCTCAACAAGTGACGGATGGACTCCCACTGTCTCAGCAGAAAAACCATATTCTGTATTGGTGTAGCCAATCTCTGCAATGGTATCACGAACCACACGGTTAATATCCACATAGGCATTTGTAGAAATTTCACCAAAAACGTGGACGGAACCAGTATATACAGCTGTCTCAGCAGCAACGTGCGCTTCTGGATCCTCTGCTAAAATAGCATCCAAAATCGCATCTGAAATTTGGTCTGCAATCTTATCTGGATGCCCCTCAGATACAGACTCAGACGTGAATAATTTACGTTCTGACATAAAAATGTCCCCCCTTAAAAATAGTGTTATAGAGTTACAAAGTACTGATAGAAATCCCTATCATCCACGAGTTGCGACTCGAAAGAAATAAAAACGACACTTTTTTATTTCTGAAGCTAGTAAGGCGCATAGGGTGACCACCCTATAGCGACAACCGTAGAATGACGAACGACTTTGGAGCCGTCATTCTTTGCGAGTTGCGACTCGAAAGAAAAAATAGAAATTTCTACCATCTTATCGGGACTATATAACTTTACCATTATACCATTTTTAAACGCAATTTGCAGTCTATAATGTAGTGTTTCTGTATAGATAGTTCGTTCTCATAAAGCAAAAAGTTGGAGCTCAGTACTCCAACAATTGCTATTAAAATGTTTGACGTTTTGCTTTACGCTCTGCACGACCGCGAGCGCGATTTTCAGCGCGCTTGTTTTTCCGACGTTTTTCATCAACCGCCCATTGAATCTTCTTCTTATAACCTGGTTTGACTTTTTTCTTTTTCTTTTTAACCAAACCAATCATTTCAATATCAAGTTTATCTTGTTTTTTCTCACGGTTGGCACGACGGTCACGGTCATAAGTATCTTGAAATTCTCCGTCTTTGACCATCTTAGGAGTAAACTTGATTCCCAATTTCTCCAACTCACGGATATCCGAGTCATCACTTGGCTGGTAAAGGGTAATAGCTGTACCTGGTAGGCCATTGCGTCCGGTACGACCAACACGGTGGACAAAGAAGGACAAATCTTGCGGAATGGCATCATTGATAACATGGCTGACACCTTCAATATCAATTCCACGCGCCGCCAAATCTGTTGCGACAATGTACTCAAAATCCAAATTTTTAACCTGGTTCATGATACGTTTACGCTCACGAGGGGCAATATCCCCATGGATTTTCGCAACCTTCAAGCCTTGAGCAGTCAAATATGAATGCAATTCATCAGCACGTGTCTTAGTGTTAACAAAAATCATTGCCAAATACGGTTGCATCAACTGAGTTAACTGGTAAATTTGAGCATTCTTATCTCGGCCCTTGGTCGAAATCAACCAATTATCAATAGTGTCAGAAATGACCGTTTTGGTCTTGATTTTCTCCATAACTGGATTTGACAAGTATTTTTTCAAGAATGGTTGCAATTTTTGTGGAATAGTCGCTGAGAAGACCATGAATTGCAGGTCTTTTGGAAGGTTTCCAGCAATTTTATCAACAGTTTCTAAGAATCCCATATCCAAGGTCATATCTGCCTCATCGACCACAAAGGTCTTAGCCTTGTGAATAGCTAGGTTACCAGACTTAACTAAGTCATAAATACGGCCAGGCGTTCCGATAACAATATGAGGCTGATTACTTGCCAATTTGTCAATTTGGCGAGCCTTATCTGTCCCTCCTACATAATTAACCACACGAACTTCCACTTCTGAGTGGGCTGCAATCTGACGAGCTGCTTGGTAAATTTGAGTAGCTAATTCACGGCTCGGTGCAGTAATGACTGCTTGAACACTATCGCTGATTTCATCTAATTGCTGGAAAATCGGCAATAGGAAAGTGTGAGTCTTACCCGAACCTGTTTTTGATTCTCCTACTAGGTCACGACCTGCCAAAACAATGGGAATCAACTTATCTTGCACCTCTGTTGGAGTTGTAAATTTTAACTCCTCCAAGGCTTCTCTAATATAATTTTTAAATTGAAATTTCGTAAATGACATACTATCCTCGATTCTATCTATCTTATCAATTATACCACATTTTATTCCATTTCAGTAGTCTCACTTATTTATACTCAATGAAAATCAAAGAGCAAACTAGGAAGCTAGCCGCAGGCTGTACTTGAGTACGGCAAGGTGAAGCTGACGTGGTTTGAATTTGATTTTCGAAGAGTATTAGGCTATTTCCAGTAGCTTTTCTAATCAGAAAAAGGCTGGAATTTTATAATCCCAACCTCTTTTCATACTCAATGAAAATCAAAGAGCAAACTAGGAAACTAGCCTCAGGCTGTACTTGAGTACGGCAAGGCGACGTTGACGTGGTTTGAATTTGATTTTCGAAGAGTATCAGTTATTATTTCCAGTTTAAAATAGCACTCAAGCCATAGTGATCACTGACTTGCGGACTATTGTTACCATCAAATACAACATGTAAATTTTCTACCTCTAACTCTTTGGTAGTAAAAACATAGTCGATTCGAAGGGGTTCAGTGTTCCCTTTCCATCCATCTATTTCTGGTGGAACAGTATAGCTACCACTTTTCTCTTGACTAACTTCAAAAGCGTCTTGTAAGCCCAATGGACTAGCTAAAATAGCTTGGTAGCCTTCCTTACCGGCTGGGTTGTTGAAATCTCCAGCTAGCAAAAGTGGCTTATTCAATTCTTTCAAGACAGCTTCAAATCGTGCCCATTCTTCTTGGAAACCTTTATCCCACCAAGAAAGGTGGACACTTGCAACTGCAAGCTCCTTACCATCGACTACAGTTTCAGCCAAGGCAACACGGCGAGTATGATAGTCTGTTGGATCATCCACATCTGAAACCAAAATTTCTCTGGCTTCAATAGGTGTTTTAGACAAGATAGCCACACCTTCATGGTAGCGGTCATAACCGATATGATTATAAGCCCAAGTCCAGTAGTAATTTTTCCCTTGCTCAGACAACTTTTCAACCAAGAGTCTAACATAGTGATCTTGATGAATTGGCTCAGCTGCTGGCAAAGCTTGATAAAAATTATTGACTTCCACCTCTGGAGATGTGATCTCCTGATTGATTTCTTGGAAACAAATCAAATCATAGTCTTTTTCAAGAATATCCTCAAGCAAAATCTGGAATTTTTCCTCTGCTTCTTTCTCCATCCAACTGTGAGTATTGAGTGTTAAAAATTTCATGCTTTTCTCCCAAAATAAGAGGTTGGAATACAGCTTCCAACCTCAAGTATATTACAATTCTACTTTAGCAACTGCTGTTTTAGCTGCAAGAGAACCTGTTTTTTCTAATTTAACTGATTTAATTGCATCACCATTTGTGAAGACAACTACTGTTGAAGTTTCACGTCCTGCTGCACGGATAGCATCCAAGTCAGCTGTGACAAGGAGATCACCTGCTGCAACTTTTTGTCCTTCAGCAACATGAACTGTAAATGGTTTACCTTCAAGACTTACTGTGTCCAAACCAATGTGAACCAATACTTCAAGACCTGCTTCCGTCACAATACCAAGAGCATGTTTTGTTGGGAAGATGCTTGATACAGTACCTGAAACTGGAGATACAATGTTTCCATTTGCAGGTTCTACTGCAAATCCATCACCCATCATTTTTTGAGCAAATACTGGATCTTTTACTTGTTCCAAAGCAACAACTTGACCGTCTGCTACTGAGTAAACTTCCTCAGTAAGACCTTTAAAGTGAACAGTGTTTTGTTGTGCTTCAGTCATTTGGCTTGGAAGAGTTTCAGGAATAATTTCACCTGAATCAAGGATATCTTGGATATCAGATTTCAATACGTCAGCTTTTGGTCCGTAGATAGCTTGAACCCCTTGCCCTTTCATGACAAGACCCATAGCTCCTTCTGCTTTCCATTGCTCTGCATTTCCTACTTTATCTGCATCTTTAACAGTTACACGAAGACGAGTCATACATGCGTCAACATCAACGATGTTTGCACGTCCACCAAGAAGGTTGATAATGTTTACAGCTTGAGAGCCTGCTGCAACTTTCACTTCGCTGCTAGATTCTTCTGAACCTTCAGCAGTTTCGTAGTTTCCGTTACGCCCTGGAGTTGCGTAGTTGAATTTTTGAATCATAAAGTTTGCGATAAAGTACATGATTACGGCAAAGAGAACAGTTACCCAAACGAAGTTAATGATATCCATACCGATACCAGCACTGATTGCAATAGGTGTACGAGTCAAGAACTCGATTGAACCGAATGAGTGCATACGTAGGTTTACAACGTCAGCCATAGCGAAGGCAGCACCTTGAACAAGTGAGTAAACAAGATACATAGGTGTTGCGACGAACATGAACATGTATTCGATTGGTTCAGTAACCCCTGTCAAGAATGTTGCAAGAGCTGTCGCAATCATCATACCTTTATATTGATGTTTCTTATCAGCATCGACATTACGGTAAATAGCCACGATCACACCCATCAAGATACCGAATGAACCGATCATTTGTCCAACTTTGAAACGAGCTGGGTGAACAGTATCTAACAATTGTTGGTAGTGACTTGCATCTGTACCTTTAAGGTTAACAAGGTCTGTTACCCATGCAAGCCACAGTGGATCTTGACCAAATACTTGGCTACCTTTTGCTGCACCAGTTAAGACTTCATAAGTACCACCAAGAGCTGTGTAGTTCATTGGGATAGTCAACATGTGGTGAAGACCAAATGGCAAGAGCAAACGTTCCAATGTACCATACAAGAATGGTGCAAGGATTGGAGCAGTTTCTTGTGAGTTGGCAATCCAGATACCAAAGCTATTGATACCAGTTTGCACAAGTGGCCAGAAAGCAGCAAGTACAATTGCAGCAATTATTGAACGAAGAATAACTACAAATGGTACAAAACGTTTTCCGTTAAAGAATGAAAGTGCATCAGGAAGCTTACGGAAGTTATAGTATTTATTGTAAGCAGTTGCCCCAATAAAACCAGAAATAATCCCTACGAAGACACCCATGTTAAGTGCTGGGGCTTCCATTACACTAATGAAGTAATCAGCAACTTTGATTGATCCACCAAAGAGTGTTGTTACCATAGCTTCTGGATTTTTCAACATATCGCCTGATACACCAAAGATTGTACCAGTGATACGATTGATTAGGATAAAGGCAAGACCTGCCGCAAACGCACCACCAGCACGTTCCTTAGCCCAGCTTCCTCCAATAGCGAGGGCGAACAAGATATGAAGGTTAACGATAACTCCCCAACCGATTTGCTCTAGTACACCACCAGTAATAACGAGTGGTGCAAAGGTTGGGTTAATCATCACGATAGACTTACCGATTGAAATCATCAAACCAGCAGCCGGCATAACCGCGATAACCACCATCAAAGCCTTACCGAATTTTTGCCAAAATTCGAAAGACAAGACATTTTTGAATGTATCTTTCATCATTCAAATCTCCTTTATTTTTATTTAGGCAAACGTTTTACGAAAACGTTTGCACCTTTTATGATTTAATTATACCACTTTAATTTTTTTTGTAAAGGCTTTTACAAAAAAAATTACACTTTTTTCAAAAAAATTTCTAGTGCCAAATTTCAAGTTCAAATTAGCCATCAAAAAGTCTTCTCTGGGGAACTTCTTTATACTCTTCGAAAATCTCTTCAAACCACGTCAGCGTCGTCTTACCGTATATATGTGACTGACTTCGTCAGTCTTATCTACAAACCTCAAAACAGTATTTTGAGCATCCTGTGGCGAGCTACCTAGTTTGCTCTTTGATTTTCATTGAGTATTAGAAGTCCCTTTTCTAAAATTTTTGTAGCAAAAAAGGAGATTTTACAACCTCCTCATAAAAGTAATTATTTTACCTAAATCTTCAAAAATCTGCGCATGGAAATTCCTGAGCCCAGTGAACCAATGAAAATTCCAATCACAAATAGTAGGGCAATCATCAAAGGACTAAATAAATCTGGACTAATCATGGATAGATTTTGCCCTACCAACGATTTGTTGACAGATTGGTAAACCATTTGATAAACAATAAAGACCAAAACAGATGGTGCGATAGCTCCCAATAAACCGATAAAGGCTCCTTCTAACAAGAACGGTCCACGGATATAACTGTTTTTAGCTCCGACCAAGCGCATGATTTGAATTTCGCGACTGCGGGAAATAATGGTAATACGAATGGTATTTGAAATCAAGAAAACTGCGACAAAAATTAACAAGGCAGCAATCCCTAGTCCCCAAACACGGATAAATGAAGCTAACTTGAAGAGTCTTTCTGTATTGGCACCGCCATCTTGAACCTCAGAGACACCTTCAATTTTTTTAGCATCTTCGGCTATAGTTTTTACATCATTTGGAGTGTTTGCCTCTACAATATAGGCATCATAGAGAGGATTGGCATCTCCTTCAAAGATTTTCCAGTTATCTCCCATTGTCTCGGTTAATTTTTCATATTGTTCTTCTTTACTTGAAAAGGTAACACTCTTAACAGTAGACATGTTCTTCAAAGAATCATATACCTTGTGGTAGTCATTATTTGTAACAGTTTGACCTTCTTTTTCAATTGTCTGACTGTTATCTTCCACATCCTTTCGGATATAAACTACTACACGGACATTATTTTCAATATCTGTAGCTAGTTTCGCTGTATTGAAAATAACAGAAGCAAATATTGCCACCAAGGTCAAAGTAATCATGACTGAACTGACAGCAGCTACTGTCATCCAACCATTTCGTTTCAAACTTTTTAAGGCTTCAAATAAATGGCGAAAAAATCTACTAATCATCGTATCCATACTCTCCTTTTGATTCGTCACGAACGACACGGCCATTTTCAATGGCAATGACACGGTGGCGCAAGGTATTTACAATCTGGCTATTATGAGTCGCCATCAAAATAGTTGTCCCTTGTAGGTTAATCCGTTCCAAGAGATTCATAATTTCCCATGAATTATCCGGGTCCAGGTTTCCTGTTGGTTCATCGGCTATCAATACTTTGGGATTATTTACAATGGCACGTGCAATCGCAATCCGCTGTTGCTCTCCACCTGAGAGCTCATTTGGGAAAGAACGAACCTTATGCTTCAACCCAACCAAGTCTAAAACTTCCATCACTCGTTTTTTGATATTACGGCGATTTTCCCCAATTACTTCCATAGCGTAAGCAATATTTTCATAGACCGTTTTCTTTGGCAAGAGTTTATAATCCTGGAAGACAACCCCAACACTACGACGTAGAAGCGGGACGTCTTTCTTTTTGATCTTAACCAGATTAAAACCAGCAACTGATAGGCTTCCTTTATCGATTTTTACTTCACGATATAGAGAACGAATGAAGGTTGACTTCCCTGCTCCTGAAGGTCCTACAATGTAAGCAAATTCTCCCGGTTGAACGCTGACCGAAACACCGCGTAGGGCAGTCGTTCCGTTGTCGTATTTTTTGACGACATCTCTCATTTCAATAATTGACATGTGAGTTCCTTTCTATCTTAACTAATTCGCCACTTGAGATAGGCATCGATAAAACCATCTAGGTCCCCATCCATAACCTTATCTACCTGAGCAACCTCAAAGCTAGTTCGGTGATCTTTTACCATAGTATAAGGTGTGAAGACATAAGAACGGATTTGGCTTCCCCATGTGATCTCCTTTTTCTCACCCTTGAGAGAATCTACCTCCGCAGCCTTCTTCTCTTGCTCCATTTGATAGAGCTTAGCCTGCAACATCTTCATGGCACGATCTCTATTTCCATACTGGGTCCGATCCACTGTTGACTGGACAACAATTCCAGTTGGAATGTGGGTCAGACGCACACCTGTTGAAACCTTGTTGACGTTTTGTCCACCGGCACCACCTGAACGGAAGGTATCCATCTTGATATCATCTTCACGGATTTCCACTTCAATAGTATCATCCAATTCTGGCATCACTTCTACAGATGTGAAAGAGGTATGGCGACGTTTAGCAGAGTCAAACGGCGAAATTCGCACCAAACGGTGAACTCCCATTTCTGACTTGAGAAGACCATAGGCATTAGGCCCTTCAAATGATAAGGTCACCGACTTAATACCAGCCTCATCACCTGCTTGATAATCCAATACTTCTACTTTAAAACCTTTAGCATTACCATAACGAGTATACATACGCAGCAACATATCGCCCCAGTCCTGCGCCTCAGTACCACCAGATCCTGGATGAATTTCCAAGATGGCATTGTTGTGGTCATAAGGTTCTGACAAGAGAAGCGTCATCTCGTAGCTGGTCATCATCTTATCAAGTTCTGATAACTGTTCGACCAGTTCATCATGCACTGAATCGTCTTCTGCTAAAAAGTCCAATAAAATTTCGACTTCATCCTGCAACTCTTCCATTTTGTGGAAAGTGTTATAGGTGTTTTTTAATTCATTTAATTCTTGCGACGTTTTTTGGGCCGCGATATTATCGTTCCAAAAATCAGGTTCTGTCATCTTGTTTTCCAAGATGGCAATCTCTTCCTCTAGACCTTCTAGGTCAAAGAGACCCCCTGAAAGAAGCTAATTTTTCACGATTTGCGTCAATTTTCTGACGGATTACTGAAATGTCCATAAATACTCCTTTTTTACATCATTTCATTATAGCATATTTTATCATTTCTTTCCATCTTTTGCTATAATCCCTTTTTTATGAAAAAAGAACCTATGAAAAAAGAAGCCTTTGGGCTTCCCTTCTTACAAGACTTTTGCTGAAGTGCGAGTGATTTCTTCCACTTGAATACCATTTGCTTCAAATTTTTCTTTCAAGGCTGGTAAATCAATTGATCCATCGATTTGCACTTCGATAATGACCTTACCATCCTTACGCGGAATATTGACTGTATGGGAGATATTCAAATTTTCTTCAACGATTAGAGAAACAATCTTACCAAGGACACCGACTTCATCTTCTGTAACAAAGCGCACACGAATTCCTTCTTCACCATAACCAGCAATTTCAAGAAAGGCTTGGAAAACGTCACGGTCCGTAATAACTCCGTATACTTGATGATTATCTACGACAGGAAGAATACCAATCTTGTTTTTCAACATCAAATAAGTTGCATCCTCTAGACTCGCATAGCCTGAAACAGTGACAACATCGCGAATCATGACATCTTTTACTTTTGTCTTATTTAGAAGATAATTCATCTCATAGATAGAAAGACTGGTTGCTTTTGATGGACTAGCTTGCGCAATGGTTCCCTCAGTTACCAAACCAACCAATTGATCATTTTCGATAACAGGCAAGCGGTGCAACCCTTGCTCTCTCATCAAATCTGCTGCATGAGATACTGTTGTATCTGGACTAATATACACTACCTTGCGGGTCATAAAATCTTTAACTGCCATGAGACTTCTCCTTTTCTATTCTTATCCCTATTATACAATCTTTTTGTAAATCTATCAAACGCTTACATTTCTTTTTCAAAATTCAGAAAAGTATGAATAAGCTAGCAAAAAGAGCTCTGAAAGCGAGCTCTGTGAATGAAGGTAAGAAACGTTTCATTCCATTTTTTCAATTATTAGAAATTCATCTTTCAAAGTAGATGCAGATTTGTTTGCAATCTAAATATGCCGACTAAAACAATCCACTGGATAAGATAATTGCTTCGCAATCTTCATCCACCGACTAAAAAGGTCCCCCAGACCTTTTTAGCCACCCAGATATGCTTTTCTGACTTCTTCTGATGAGGCGAGTTCTTTTCCTGTTCCTGATAGGACAATTTTTCCTGTTTCCAATACATATCCTCGGTCAGAGATTGCGAGTGCTTTATTGGCATTTTGTTCAATCAAGAGGACAGTTGTTCCTTGTTTCTGGATATCTTGAATGATATCAAAAATCTCTTGGATAAAGATTGGGGCAAGTCCCATTGATGGTTCATCTAAAAGAAGAAGTTTTGGCGTTGACATAAGAGCGCGTCCCATGGCAAGCATTTGTTGTTCTCCTCCTGAAAGAGTGGCTGCGTCCTGGTTCTTGCGTTCTTCAAGACGTGGGAAACGTGAGAAAACCTTCTTCAAGTTAGCTTGATTTTCTTCACGGTTTTTCTTTAAGAAAGCTCCCATTTCAAGATTTTCCATAACAGTCAAGCCAGGAAAGACGTGGCGTCCTTCTGGTACTTGTGAAAGACCACCTGCCACGATTTTTTGAGCTGGCATTTTTTGGATTTCTTGACCTAAAAATTCAATCCTTCCTGAACTTGGTCGAACCAAACCAGACAAGGTACGGAGAATGGTTGTTTTACCAGCACCATTGGCACCGATAAGGGAAACAACCTCTCCTTCATTCACTTCAAAGCTTACATCACGGACTGCTTGGATCATGCCGTAATGCACAGAAAGATTATCAACTTTTAACATAGACATTAGGCTTCACCTCCTAGATAAGCTTCGATAACGCGTTTATTGGTCTTAATTTCGTCAGGAGTTCCTTGTGCAATCAAACGGCCATATTCAAGTACGTAGATACGTTCTGTTACTTCCATGACCAGATTCATATCGTGTTCAATCAGCATGATTGTAATCTTAAATTCATCTTTGATGCGACGAATTAACTCAGTCAATTCCGCTGTTTCCTGTGGATTCATACCTGCTGCTGGTTCATCTAAGAAGAGAATTTTAGGTTCCGTAGCGAGGGCACGAACAATTTCCAAACGACGTTGTTGTCCGTAGGCAAGGTTTTTAGCGAGAGTTTCTGCATCACCATCTAAATCAAAGATTTTAAGCAATTCCAAGGCTTTAGCCTTTAATTCTTTTTCACTCTTGTAAAAAGCTGGTAAGCGCAAGAAACTAGCAAAAACATGTTGTTTGTGATGGTTGCCAAAAGCAATCAAAACATTATCTAAAACTGTTAAATCTTTAAAGAGACGGATATTTTGGAAAGTACGTCCAAGTCCCAAAGAGGCAATCTTATAAGGTGATTTCCCATTCAAAAGGTGACCATCTAGGGTTACTGTTCCCTCGCTTGGTTCATAAACACCCGTCAAGAGGTTGAAAAGGGTGGTTTTCCCAGCTCCATTTGGACCGATTAGTCCAACCAGTTCCCCTTCGTTCAATTCAAGAGTCACATCTCCAACAGCTGTTAAACCGCCAAAATGTTTGGTTAACTGTTTTACTTCAAGTAATGCCATTAGTTTTGTTCCTCCTTTTTAGATTTTTTAAAGAAACGTGATAGGCTCAATTCCCATGTTCCAAGAAGTCCACCTGGTCTGAAAATCATTACCAATACCAAGGCCAAAGCGTAGATAATCATACGCACGCTAGCAACATCTTGGAGAAGCATATTCAAAATTCCCAGAACAATAGCTGAAACAATGGCACCTGTAATGGAACCAAGTCCACCAAAGACAACAATGATCAAAACGTTGATTGAGTTGATGAAAGTGTAATCTTTCGGTACAACAGATCCAATAAATCCTGCCTGAAGTGACCCTGCAATACTTGCAGTAATAGCACCAAAGACAAAGGCGATGATTTTAATTTTAGTCGTATTAACCCCAACTGACTCAGCAGCGATTTCATCCTCACGAACAGAGAGGGTTGAACGACCAATTGGACTACGCAAAAAGTTCAAGGTTGCAATGGTTGTAATCACGACAAAGAAGTAAACCATTTGCCAAGTTGTAAAGTTTGGAATTCCCAAGATACCTGCTGCACCATTTGTAAGGCTTCCACCATTGATGATAAAGATACGGATAATTTCAGAAACACCAAGAGTCGCTACCGCAAGATAGTCCCCCTTCAAGCGTAAGGTTGGAATTCCGACAAGCAAGGCAACTGCCCCAGAAAGCAAAGCACCTATCAGCATAGCTCCAAAGAAGGCACCGTAGGTTGGTGATTTAGAACCAATAATAGCTGCTGCATAGGCACCAATCGCCATGAAACCAGCATGCCCAAGTGAAAATTGTCCTGAAAAACCAACGATTAAGTTGAGACCAACAGCCAGAATAATATTAATTCCGATTTGTTGTAAAATCTGTACATAGAATAGATTGAGTACTCCGACTGAAACCAGTACACTAATCAAGCCATAGCCAGCTAACAAAAGGAGTAACCATAGAATATTAACTTTTAAATTTTCTTTCATCGCTTACACCTTCTCTTTCACATTTTTACCAAGGATACCAGCTGGTCGGACAATCAAAATCAACAACAAGATTCCATAAACAATGGCATCACGGAAGTCTGACATCCCAAAGGCTGTCGCAAAGGTTTCCAATAGACCAATCACAAAACCACCAAGAGCCGCACCAGGAATGATTCCGATACCACCAAGTACTGCGGCAACGAAAGACTTAAGACCTGGAGTAACTCCCATCAAAGGCTCAAGAGAGTTATAATAGAGTGCAATCAGAACACCAGCCGCACCCGCAAGAGCAGAACCCAAAGCAAAGGTAAAGCTGATAGTACGGTTTACATTGATCCCCATCAATTGCGCCGCATCGCTATCTACGGATACTGCACGCATGGCTTTCCCCATCTTAGTCTTTTGGACAATGACTTGTAACAAAATCATCAAAATCAAGGAAATGGCCAAAATCATTAACTGCACATTTGTTAAGCTAATTGGTCCCAAATCATAGCGAACTGTTTGAATTGCTTGAGGGAAGGCACGAGTATTGGCACCAACCAGATAGACCATGCCATACTCCAATAGGAAAGAAACCCCAATAGCTGTAATCAAAACAGCAATACGAGTAGAGTGACGCAAAGGTCGGTAAGCAAGAAACTCAATCACGACACCAAGCATGGCTGTCGCTAGCATAGCTACAATAAGCGCTACAAAGAAATTCATTTGGAAAGAATTGATCAAGAAATAACCGATAAAGGCTCCCATCATATAAATATCACCATGGGCGAAGTTGATGAGCTTGATAATTCCGTAAACCATGGTATATCCTAGGGCTAACAGCGCGTAAACACTACCTAGAATCAAACCATTTACTAGTTGTTGGAGCATAAGATTCACTCTTTCTATTTATAATTTCGAGGGTTTTCCCTCACCTTTTGATAGGTTCTTAAACATCGAAACAGGGAGTGAGTCCGAGGCTCATTCCCTATTTCAACATTTTTCTATTATGGTTTTACAACTTCTGCTGCTTCAACCTTACCATTGTTCATGGTCATCATGTAAGCAGTTTTGACTGTGTTGTGGTCTGCATCGAAGCTTGTTTGACCAGTTACACCTTCAAAATCTTTTGTTTTAGCAAGATTATCCTTGATTTCACCTGAGTTTTTAGCACCTTTTGCTGCGTTTGCTACAAGGTGAACTGAGTCATAAGCCAAGGCTGCAAATGTTGAAGGCTCTTCATTGTACTTAGCACGGTATGCGTCAAGGAAGGCTTTTGCTTTAGCTGAAACTTCTACAGTAGTTGAGAAGCCTGAGATAAAGTAAATGTTTGATGCTTTTTCAGCAGTTGCTTGTTGTACAAACTCTTCACCGTTGAATCCATCACCACCAACGATTGGTTTGTCAATTCCTATACCACGCGCTTGGTTTACAATTTTACCAGCTTCAGTGTAGTAACCAGGAACGATGATAGCATCAAAATCTTTCCCTTTCATTTTTGTAAGGGCTGCTTGGAAGTCTGTGTCACCTGCTACGAAAGTTTCATCTGCAACAATTTCACCTTTGTAAGATTCGCGGAAAGATTTAGCAATCCCTTTAGCATAGTCGCTGGCATTGTCAGTGTAAAGAACGACTTTCTTAGCTTGCAATTTATCAGTAACATAGTTTGCAATAATTTTTCCTTGGAAGCTATCTTGGAATGTTCCGATAAAGAGGTAATCTTGACCTTTAGTCAATCCATCTTGAGTCGCACTTGGTGAGATCAATGGAACACCTGCTTTTGTAGCGTTCGCTACCGCAGCTGCAGTTGCACCAGATGTCGCAGGTCCTACGATTGCTGATACTTTAGATTGGGTTACAAGGTTAGTTGTAACTGAAGCCGCCTCAGCTGTTTCAGACTTGTTATCTTTATCAACTACTTCGATTTGTTTTCCATCGATACCACCTGCAGCATTGATTTCATCAACAGCGAGTTGGGCACCTTTTTGTTCAGATGTTCCGTAGGCTGCTACGGCACCAGTTTCCTCGAAGTTAAATCCGATTTTGATTGTCTTTTCCTCTACTGAGTTACCAGCAGTGTTGACTGCTCCAGACTTCACTTCTCCACAGGCTGCAAGAAGTGCTACACTTGCAAGCGCCACAAAGGATAGGGCAAATTTTTTCTTCATCTTTTTTGTCTCCTTATTTCTTAAATAGTCTGTTAAGAATATACCGAATTATCAGAAAATTGTCAACACTTTTCTTTAAATTTTTATCTGATAACGTTTTCTTCTCGGTAAAGGTTGCCCACAAAGGGTGTTTCCAGTTCTTGGATATGACAAACTCTGACTTTTTTGATAAACTTTTCCTTGCTCAAGCGCCCGACCAATTGCTCCACTTCTTGAGTTGGAACATAAAGCTGTAAGTAACGATGTTTCTTGGAATGATAGGTAATATCTCCATAATCCTGCAGTTTTTTGGCATCACGATTATAGTAAAGATAGATAATCAAGCCAGATCGATTGACTTTTTCAAACATGATAAATCCTCTTTCTAAGAAATCTCTCCCTATTATACCAAAAAAAGCAAACCCAGTCGAGTTTGCCTTCTATCAACATTAGTTCAATGAATTGTTGGCCATGATTTCATCAATAAAGCCATATTCAAGTGTTTCTTGAGCACTCATCCAGTTATCGCGTTCTGCATCTGCGTGGACTTTCTCGATTGACTGACTTGAATTTTCAGCCAAGATTTTTTCCAAGGTGTTACGAGTTTTAAGCAAGTGTTCTGCAGCAATCGCCATATCGGTTTGTTGAGTACCACCACCTGTACCACCCATTGGTTGGTGAATCATGTATTCAGCATTTGGAAGCATGAAACGCTTGCCTTTTGCCCCACTTGATGCAATGACCGTCCCCATAGATGCAGCCATTCCCATAACGATGGTTTGGACATCTGCCTTGATAAAGTTCATGGTATCAACGATTGCCAAACCAGCTGATACAGAACCACCAGGTGTATTGACATAAAGGTAAATATCTTTTGTACTATCTTGGGCATCTAAGAAAAGCAATTGGGCAATAACAGAGTTGGCCATGTTGTCTTCAACTGGACCTGTCAGCATAATGATGCGGTCTTTGAGAAGACGTGAGTAAATATCGTAGGAACGTTCTCCACGACTTGTTTGTTCAATAACGACAGGAATCATTCATTTCTCCTTTTGAGTTTTATTTTTGTTGGTCAAATGACTGAAGATAAGACTATTATAATATATTGGTCAAAAAAGGTCAAATTTTTGCTCTGTTTTCATTAGACAGAAACAAAAATCCAACCCCCTTTCATGACAGGAAATTCTTTTCCAAGTCAGTCTTCTTTTCGATCTTATTTCGTACCGAACAAGCGGTCCCCAGCATCTCCAAGACCTGGAACGATATAACCGTGTTCGTTCAAGCGTTCATCCAAGGCTGCTGTAAAGATTTCTACATCTGGATGAACTTCTTGAAGGGCTTTTACACCTTCTGGAGCAGATACAAGGCAGACAAATTTGATATTTGATGCGCCACGTTTTTTAAGTGAGTCAACGGCCAAGATTGCTGAACCACCTGTTGCCAACATTGGGTCTACGACAAAAATTTGACGTTGGTCAATGTCCTCAGGCAATTTCACCAAGTATTCAACTGGTTGAAGTGTTTCTTCATCACGGTACATACCGATGTGGCCAACTTTAGCAGCTGGAACCAAGCTCAAGAGACCATCAACCATCCCGATACCTGCACGCAAGATTGGAACAATGGCCAATTTCTTACCTGCCAATTGTTTTTGAACTGTTTTTGTAATTGGTGTTTCGATTTCTACATCTTCTAGTGGAAGATCACGAAGTACTTCATACCCCATCAACATTGCAATCTCATCTACTAGCTCACGAAAAGCTTTTGTAGAAGTATCTGTACGACGCAAGATTGACAATTTGTGTTGAATCAGCGGGTGATTAATAACTTCAATTTTTCCCATTTTTGGAATTCCTTCTTTCAATTTATTCTTCTCATTATACCAAAAAACGGTTTAAAAATCTTTCTAAACCATTTATTTTTGATAATTTTTACATTAAATCTGCCTCTTTAAGAGCTGTCTGTACTGTCTCAAGTGGTAAATGAGTCAATTCTGTTCCCTTTTCTTGATAAAGGTATTGGGCATAGTCGTCCATTCGGTACTGGTTGATATAAACCACGCGCTTGCAACCAACCTGCAATAATTGTTTGGTACAGTTGAGACAAGGAAAATGGGTCACATAGGCTGTAAAGCCTTTGGGAACACCACGCTCAGCACCTTGAAGGATAGCATTGACCTCAGCGTGAAGGGTGCGAACACAGTGGCCTTCGATGACCAGACATTCGTGGTCAATACAATGCTCAGTCCCTGACACCGAGCCATTGTAACCAGTGGAAATAACCTTATTATCTTTTACCAGAATCGCGCCCACTTTGGCACGTTTACAAGTGGAACGATTGGCAATTAGTAGGGCTTGGGCTGCAAAATACTCATCCCAGGCCAGTCTTTTTTCAGTCATCTCTTTTCTCCTATTTCTCTATTTTTTAAAAAATGGTAAACCTAAATCTGCAATCTTTTCAGCTGGTACCTTCATGCCATCCTTGATCCATTTTAAAAGGACTGAGACGATGGCTGAGCTCCAGAAGGAATGAAGATAAGAGCTGACACCTTTTGATTTCCCATGGTATTTTTCTAGAAATTCCTGCATGGCTTGGACAAAGATTTTTTCTAGATGGTAATCCAAGGCCAATTGAATCACTCTAACTTCCTTTCTGGCCTCCCGGAAAAGGTGAACCCAAACCAAATAAAGGTCTGTCTTTAAATCATAATGATGCAACTGTTCCATAATATTATGGACAGTTCGTTTAAAGACGCTTTCTAAAATCTCCTCTTTGGAATCATAATTGCGATAAAAGGCCGCACGCGAAACGCCTGCACGTTTGACCAATTCAGAAATACTAATCTTGGTCAAGTCCTTTTTTTCCAAGAGCTGTAAGAGGGCTGTTTCGATGGCTTCTCTAGTTAATAAATTGGATTCTTGATTTGATTTTCTGAGATTTTCAAGAGACTTTTCAGAGATTCTACGTTCAGACATAACATTTTCTTTCTACTTGTCACAACAGACGGATGAGGCTTTTGTTTCAAGGGTTTTCATGATATAATTGTAAAAAAAGACAGAACCTTTGTCAATGTATAACTGACAAAGATGGAGAATTTCTATGACTTGGAAGATTATTGCTGACTCTGGTTGTGATTATCGTCAACTGGAAACACCAGCTATTGACACGACCTTTGTGAGTGTTCCCTTAACCATTCAAGTAGCTGATCAGGTCTTTGTTGATGATGCCAGTCTTGACATTGACCAAATGATGGAAACCATGTATGCAACTGCAGAAGCTTCAAAATCAGCTTGTCCAAGCCCAGATGATTATTTGCGAGCATTTGAAGGAGCCAAAAACATTTTCCTAGTAACCATCACAGGTACTCTTTCTGGTAGTCACAATAGTGCTCAACTGGCTAAGAATATTTATCTGGAAGACCATCCTGACACTAAGATTCATGTGATTGATAGTTTGTCTGCTGGTGGGGAAGTTGACTTGCTCGTAGAAAAATTAAATGACTTGATTGACCAGGGACTATCTTTTGAAGAAGTGGTTGAAGCTATCACTGCCTATCAAGAAAGAACCAAGTTGCTCTTTGTCCTAGCCAAAGTCGATAACTTAGTGAAGAACGGCCGTTTGAGCAAGCTTATCGGTACGGTCGTTGGCCTTCTAAATATCCGTATGGTCGGAGAAGCTAGTGAAACTGGAACCCTTGAATTGCTACAAAAAGCAAGAGGAGCAAAGAAAGCGATTCAGGCAGCCTATGAAGAGTTAGTAAAAGCAGGATATACTGGTGGCCGTATCGTCATGGCCCAACGTAATAACGAGAAATGTTGTCAACAGCTCTCAGAGCGAATTCGCGAAACCTTCCCACAGGCGGATATTAAAATTCTCCCGACATCTGGTCTCTGCAGTTTCTATGCAGAAGATGGCGGTTTGTTGATGGGATATGAAATCAACTAAGATCATTAGCAACAAGAGATGTCGAGCATCTCTTGTTTTTTGTGGTACAATAGATCTATGAAACATTTTGATACTATTGTCATCGGTGGAGGGCCTGCGGGCATGATGGCTACCATTTCCAGTAGCTTTTATGGTCAGAAAACTCTTCTCATCGAAAAAAATCGGAAACTCGGAAAAAAATTAGCTGGTACTGGTGGTGGTCGTTGCAATGTAACCAACAATGGTAGTTTGGATGACCTGCTAGCTGGAATTCCTGGAAATGGACGCTTTTTATACAGTGTCTTCTCCCAGTTTGATAACCATGATATCATTAACTTTTTTACGGAAAATGGGGTTAAACTTAAAGTCGAGGACCACGGACGCGTCTTTCCTGCTAGTGACAAATCTCGAACCATTATCGAGGCCTTAGAAAAGAAAATCACTGAGCTAGGTGGTCAAGTTGCTACTCAAACAGAAATTGTTTCGGTTAAAAAAATCGGCGACCAGTTTGTCCTTAAGTCAGCTAACCAAGTCTTCACTTGTGAGAAACTCATTGTCACAACAGGTGGTAAATCCTATCCTTCTACTGGTTCAACTGGTTTTGGTCACGAGATTGCCCGCCATTTCAAACATACCATTACCGAACTTGAAGCCGCTGAAAGTCCTTTGTTGACAGATTTTCCACACAAGGCCTTGCAGGGAATTTCATTGGATGATGTGACCCTAAATTATGGCAAGCATGTTATCACTCACGATCTGCTCTTTACCCACTTTGGTTTGTCTGGCCCTGCTGCTCTGCGTATGTCCAGTTTTGTCAAGGGTGGGGAGGTTCTCTCGCTAGATGTTTTGCCTCAACTTTCTGAAAAGGACTTGGCGGTATTCCTAGAAGAAAATCGAGAAAAAGCTCTAAAAAATGCCTTAAAAACTTTGCTTCCAGAACGCTTGGCAGAATTTTTTGTACAAGGCTATCCAGAAAAAGTCAAACAGCTTACTGAAAAGGAACGAGAGCAACTTGTCCAGTCCATTAAAGGACTTAAAATTCCTGTAACTGGTAAAATGTCCCTCGCCAAGTCCTTTGTCACCAAAGGTGGCGTCAGTCTTAAGGAAATCAACCCTAAAACTCTGGAAAGTAAGCTGGTACCTGGCCTCCACTTTGCTGGCGAGGTCATGGATATCAACGCCCACACAGGTGGCTTTAACATCACTTCTGCCCTCTGTACTGGCTGGGTTGCGGGATCAAATCTAATCTAAATATACATTACTCAATGGAACAATCTACCCCAAAAGAAAGGAAGCCCTTTGGAACATATTATCTTGTTAAGGGGAGTTACTCCTAATGGAAAAAATGCTATCCCTAAAATGTCTTATCTAGTAGATATCTTGACAGAAGCTGGTTTTCAACAAGTTCGAACCTATATTCAAAGTGGAAATATTATTCTTGAAAGTAACTTAGCTCTCGAAGAAATACGAGAACAGGTTCATACTCTAATAAAGGAAAAGATTGGAGCCAATCTCAAAATAATCATTAAGAATAAGGATGATTTTGAAAACATTGTCCAAGAAAACCCGTTTGAAGAACACTATCTTTATGACCGTATACACGTGATTTTTTATCAAGAATCTATTCAAAGTCTCCCTTTGGAAAAATTGAAAATTGATTACGGTGAAGAAGAAATTTGTATCGGTAACCATTGTCTTTACCTCTATCTCCCTAGAACTGCAAAACAAAAGAAACTCCATACCAACTATCTTGAAAAGCTTTTTAATGTAGATTTGACCATGCGAAAACTAAATGTAGTAGAAAAATTATTAAGCAAGTAGTGCTTGAATTTAGTAAAAATCGGAAGATCACTCCTCCGATTTTATTTTGTCTGAGTTTGGACATAGTGAGCAATGACATCTGATGTGTACTGGGCTGTTCCAGGTCCAAATTTGTCAATGTTTTCCTTAAATTCTGGGTTATAGACGTAGCCTTTTCCAATATAACCAAAGACCTCGATAGAGCAGTCAAATCCATAAGTACGGATGGCTTGCAAGAGTTTGTCTGCTTCTTCTTGGTTTTCAGACGCTGTTATCGGTAGACCAGCTTGAAGATTTTGTGCCAAGGCTTGAAAAACTTGGTTGAAGGCAGTAGTAGCCTCGTCTTCGTGACCTTTCTGGCGCTCCAGCGCTTGATCCATGACTTCTTGTCCATATTTCTCTACCGCCTCTTGGTGGTATTTTTGATGGTCTTGGTAGTTAAATCCAGTGAATTTTTCCTCAATGCTCATTTCTCTTTCTCCTTTTTGTTCTTGAATGGTTTTCTGCAAGGTTGAAATCAAGGTATCCAGATGTTCCCTTTCTTGAGTCAAATAGTCCAACTGCCTAGTCAAATGAGGCAATAAATCTGTCCTTTCTTCCTTTAATAGCTCTGCTATTTTTTCTAAAGAAAAGCCTAGATATTTGTAGTAAAGAATGACCTGAAGTCGCTCCAAATCCTCCTGACTGTAGGTTCGATAGCCGTTTCCCGACTTTAAAGGAACTAAGAGTCCTATCTTATCGTAGTGGTGCAGGGTCTTGACAGAGACTCCCGAAAGCTGCGCAGCTTCTTTTATATGGTACATGATTTCCTCCTTACAATGATAGTATAACCCCTCCCCTTAGGTCAGAGTCAAGCGTTTTTGCGAATTTTTTTACTTTATCATAACATGAAAATGGTTTTCTTGACAGACCTTAGAAAACATGATAGGATAGTCAAGTCTATCAATCAAAAGAAACGCTCATTTTGAGTACTTATGAGGCTAGTTGCCAAGGGCAGTAGCTTTTTCTTTTGTAACACTAATTTTAGGAGTTTAACTATGTCTGAAAAATCGCAATGGGGTTCTAAATTGGGCTTTATCCTAGCATCTGCTGGTTCAGCCATCGGACTTGGTGCCGTTTGGAAATTCCCCTATATGACTGCTGCTAATGGCGGAGGAGGCTTTTTACTGGTCTTTCTCATCTCCACTATTCTAATAGGTTTCCCCCTTTTGCTTGCAGAATTTGCCCTCGGCCGAAGCGCTGGTGTCTCAGCAATCAAAACCTTTGGAAAACTAGGCAAGAATAGCAAGTACAACTTCATCGGTTGGATTGGTGCCTTTGCCCTCTTTATCCTCTTATCGTTTTACAGTGTTATTGGGGGATGGATTCTGGTTTATCTAGGCATTGAGTTTGGAAAATTGTTCCAACTTGGTGGAACGGGTGATTATGCTCAGTTATTTACTTCAATCATTTCAAATCCAGCCATTGCCCTAGGAGCTCAAGCAGCCTTTATCCTGTTGAATATCTTTATTGTATCACGTGGTGTTCAGAAAGGGATTGAAAGAGCATCCAAGATTATGATGCCCCTGCTCTTTATCATCTTTGTTATCATCATCGGGCGCTCTCTCAGTTTGCCAAATGCCATGGAAGGCGTTCTTTACTTCCTCAAACCAGACTTTTCAAAACTGACTAGTGCTGGTCTCCTCTATGCTCTGGGACAATCGTTCTTCGCCCTCTCACTAGGGGTTACAGCCATGCTGACCTACGCTTCCTACTTGGACAAGAAAACCAATCTTGTCCAATCAGGGATTTCCATTGTAGCCATGAATATCTCAGTATCCATCATGGCAGGTCTAGCCATTTTCCCAGCCATGTCAGCCTTCAATATCCAGTCTGAAGGGGGACCAAGCTTGCTCTTTATCGTCCTGCCTCAACTCTTTGACAAGATGCCTTTTGGAACCATTTTCTACATCCTCTTCCTCTTGCTCTTCCTCTTTGCGACAGTCACTTCTTCTGTCGTTATGCTGGAAATCAATGTGGGTAATATCACCAATCAGGACAACAGCAAGCGTGCCAAATGGAGTGTGATTTTGGGAATCTTGACCTTTGTCTTTGGAATTCCTTCGGCCCTATCCTATGGAGTTATGGCGGATGTTCACATCTTTGGGAAGACCTTCTTTGACGCTATGGACTTCTTGGTTTCCAATCTCCTTATGCCATTTGGAGCTCTCTGCCTTTCACTCTTTACTGGCTACATCTTTAAGAAGACACTTGCTATGGAGGAACTCCATCTCGATGAAAGAGCATGGAAACAGGGACTGTTCCAAGTATGGCTCTTCCTTCTTCGTTTCGTCATTCCAATTATCATCATCGTGGTTTTTATCGCCCAATTTATGTAATCAAAAAGGACTTGAGTAGTGAACTCAGGCCCTTTCTTTTTTATGGATGGCTAACAATCAATTCCAGACCTTGCCCTTCTAAGGTCCAAACTTCAACATCACTTGGTAGGATAAAGTGGCTGCCTTTTTGGATTGGATAGTTTTTTCCGTCAACAGTCAGTTGACCTTGACCAGCTAAGACACTCAATAAGCTGTAGTCAGCTGTCTTTTCGAAGTCAACTTCTCCAGTAATTTCCCACTTGTAAACTGCAAAGAAATCATTGGATACAAGGAGAGTGGAACGCAAATCATCAGCTTTGACAGTCACAGGACGGCTATTTGCTGGCTCACCAATGTTCAAGACATCAATGGATTTTTCAAGGTGAAGTTCACGCAAGTTGCCCTTGTCGTCCTTGCGGTCAAAGTCATAGACGCGATAGGTGGTGTCACTAGATTGTTGGGTTTCAAGAATCAAGATACCTGCACCGATAGCATGCATGGTCCCACTTGGCACATAGAAGAAATCTCCAGCCTTAACAGGGACTTTTGTTAATAGACCATCCCAGTTTTTAGCTTCGATTTGCTGACGGAGTTCTTCTTTTGACTTGGCATTGTGACCGTAGATAATCTCTGAACCTTCATCCGCAGCGATGATGTACCAGCATTCTGTTTTCCCGAGTTCGCCCTCATGCTCGAGTCCGTAAGCATTGTCTGGGTGAACTTGGACACTGAGCCAGTCGTTGGCATCGAGAATTTTGGTCAACAGTGGAAATACAGGTTCTGGACGGTTGCCAAACAATTCACGGTGTTCCGCATACAAAGTAGCCAGGTTTGTGCCCTCGAAACGACCATTGGCAACTTTAGAGACGCCATTTGGATGGGCTGAGATAGCCCAGTATTCTCCGATTTTTTCACTTGGAATGTCGTAGCCAAACTCATCACGTAGCTTGGTACCACCCCAGATTTTTTCTTGCATAACTGATTGTAAAAATAATGGTTCTGACATCTTGGTCTCCTGTCTGATTTTTCTCCCCTCATTATAGCAAAAAAAGAGTTCGAATTGAACTCTTTTTAACATCTTATAAAGTAGGGAGAAGATTTTATAAAAATAGTAACGATATACTTTCTTCTTTGATAGAGACGAACATAAAAAACTCTCGTAAAGCTAGCTGTAACTGGACTTTTTCCCTCAACTCTCATTCAAAAATTACTTTAATGAAACATTTATTTTCATAAAAGAAAAAATCTGAAAGCAGTCTTCTTTTTAAATCAAAGCTGTGATAGCCGTTACTAAACCAAAAACGATACCTGGTGCATTAGCAGCTGCAAGTGGAATATCTCTTTCCTTCTTGAAAAGACCATAGTAAACCCAGAGACTACAGTTGATAGCTGCGACTAGGGGTTGAATGAAGTTGCCTTTTTGACCGGCAAGATTATTCATGATTTGTGGGAAATATGACACATACATCATAACAGACATAAATGTCGCTGCCCAGCCCAACACTTTCATTTGTTTTTCAGACATTTTCAAAACCTCTTTTATTCTTTTATACTTTCTATTTTATAATTTAATACAAAAACAAGCAAGAATTTAAGACTTTTATTATAAAAATGTAAACTATCACAGTCTTGTAATAAGAAACAGACCGGATTGCTCCGATCTGTTTGATCCATAAAATGTAAAAATGAATAGCTATTGTCAATCAATGGATGGACTGATTGATTGTCAGTAAGCCGTGGTTAATGATTGCTGCAATATCTTCAAGACCATGCAAAATAAAACTTCCTATAATCAGTCCTATAATAACTGAACAGATAATCATGGTCACACAGATTAGATAAATATCCTTTTTTTGCATCTCTTTCCTCCTACTATCTATTCATGGAGATATTTCAATCCCAAGTTCCAATGAAATAAGAAAATCCACTTACTACTGCTGTTTAATCATATTTCTCCTTTCCATATCAGTTTCATTTTCTACTGTTATATTTTTATTATAAGATTTTAGGAAAGCGCTGTCAACTATTTATATGCAATTTCTTTATATTAAAAAGACCGGATTGCTCCGATCTTTCAATAGTTCATATTCTCACATTCTGTTTTAAGAATAATTAAGGTTATCTTCAAATAACTAAGCCCCTTATTTCATACGATAAAAATCAATCACTAGACCAGCAGGACCTTTAACTAATAAGGACTCTGTTCCCCAATCGGTTACAGTTGGACCGTTTAAAACCTGGATACCAAGCTCGTTCAACCGTTTGTAGTTCTGGTCTACATCCTCAACCTCGATATGAAGAATGATTCCTGACTGAAAATCTTCCAAAGGAATCAAATGATTTTGTGACAACATCAGACAGTGACTGCCAATCGTAAACTGAGCAAAACCATCATCAGCATAATCGGACTTTTTATCCAAAATACGCTCCAAGTCAGCACAAACTTGAGGAACATCTGAAACGATAATATCTAATTGATTTAAATTCATTTACTATCCTCCATAAAAAGACCGGATTTCTCCGATCTTTTCAAGTTCTGCTCTATGAAAATCAAAGAATAAACAAGGTGAAACCAAGTTTGATGGCAAATATTTGCTCATCAAACTACGAAAAATCCTTTGGGACTTTTTCTAGGCTCCACACTAGATTCCATCATTGAAATTTATGGTTTCAATGATGGAATCGTCGGCAGTAAGCTAATAAAGAAGTCTATAAATTTATCTTTGATTTTCGACGAGAGGAATTATTTAATTGCGCGTGATTGCAATCCTTCTTCTTCCAAGAAGAGACGGAATGGTACGAGTTCTTCTGCTTCGTATTTTTCCTTGAAGGCTTTGATAGCTTCTTCTGAGTGAAGTTTTGGATCCAATTCAAGTACTTCTACTGGAAGTGGACGGTGTGGAGTGATGCGAGCATCGATCACAACAGTTTTACCTTCTTTGTTCAATTTAACAGCTTCTGCGACAACTGCATCGATGTCTTCGATACGGTCAACTGTAAATCCTACAGCACCTTGCGCTTCAGCGATTTTCGCATAGTCAGCATTAGAGAAGTCACAACCAAACAAGTGTTTGTTTGTGTCTTCGTATTTGTCCTTGATGAAGGCATATTTACCATTTGAGAAGACAACGTTGATAACTGGAAGGTCGTATTGAACGTTTGTGATAACGTCTGGGTAGCACATGTTGAATGCACCGTCACCCATGATGTTCCATACTTGGCGATCTGGATTGTCTTTCTTAGCAGCGATACCACCAGGAAGGGCAATACCCATTGTCGCAAAGAGTGGAGATGTACGCCACATGTTCTTAGGTGTCATGTGAAGGTGACGAGTAGATGTTTGAGTAGTGTCACCTACGTCGATTGAGTAGATAGCGTCTTGATCAGCATGTTTGTTGATTGCATTGTAAACTTGATACAATTGCAATTCACCCTCAGTTTTACCTTCGAGTTTGTTCATGTAATCACGCCAGTTTTGGTTGTTCTTAACGTTTGCACGCCACCATGGAGTAGATTCAACTGGGTTCACTTTGTCAAGGATAGCTTTGGCTGCTTGGCCTGCATCACCAAGGATTGAAGCGTCAAGGGCGTGACGTTTACCAAGTTTGTAAGGGTCAATATCGACTTGGATGAATTTTTCAGTGTTCTTGAATGCTTCGTAAACTTCAGCAAATGGGAAGTTTGAACCAAGGAAAAGAACTGTGTCTGCTTCAAAGACCACTTCGTTGGCTGGTTTCCAACCAACACGGTAAGCAGAACCTGTCAAACCTTCATAGTTCCATTCGAAAGCTTCAAAGTTTTTACCAGTTGTGATGATTGGTGCTTTGATTTTACGTGACAATTCAGTAATCACTTCACCAGCTTTAACACCACCGTAACCAGCATAGATAACTGGACGTTCAGCATTGTTCAAGATTTCAACAGCTTTGTCGATTTCAACTTCGTTCAAAGCAGGAGCGATAAATGAACGCTCGTATGAACCTGATCCATAGTATGAGTTTTCGTCGATTTCTTGGAAACCGAAGTTTACTGGGATTTCAACAACAGCTGGACCTTTTTTAGAAACTGCAGCACGGCAAGCTTCGTCGATTACTTTTGGCAATTGCTCAGCGTAAGCTACACGTTTGTTGTAAACAGCGATACCGTTGTACATTGGGTTTTGGTTCAATTCTTGGAAAGCATCCATGTTGAGTTCGTTAACTGGACGTGATCCAAGGATTGCTAGGAATGGAGTGTTATCCATAGCTGCATCGTAAACACCGTTAATCAAGTGAGTCGCACCTGGACCACCTGAACCAACTGCAACCCCGATTGAGCCACCGAATTTAGCTTGCATAACCGCTGCAAGAGCACCTGTTTCTTCGTGGCGAACTTGCAAGAAGCGGATATCTTTTTCTTCAGCCAAAGCGTCCATCAATGAGCTGAGTGTTCCTGATGGGATACCGTAGATTGTGTCTACGCCCCATGTTTTCAATACGTTAAGCATTGCTGCAGATGCAGTAATTTTCCCTTGAGTCATAGTGATAACTCTCCTTCAATTTTTTTAGACTTGGAGAATACGATTACATAGAATTGGAAACGTTCTCCAAACTTTTACTATTCCACTGTATCATATTTATGCTGACTTTTCTAAAAATCTGCTCAAAACTCTCTATTCTCTATTCTAATACAGTTTTGAAAATGCTGCCATTCCTGTTTTATAACAAAGAAATCTAGTCATTACTTTTAGTCTATTTTACTAAAGTTTAAGAGAAGGGAACTGGTCAGAACGGATACAGAACTAAAGGCCATGGCTAGACCTGCCAATTCTGGATTGAGAGCCAGTCCAACACCTGAAAAGATTCCTGCTGCAATCGGAATTCCGACAACATTGTAGATAAAAGCCCAGAAAAGATTGAGCAGAATTCGATGAAAGGTTTTCTTACTCATGTCAAAGGCACGAACCACTCCTAAGAGGTTATTGGTTGTCAACACCAAATCCGCTGACTCGATGGCGATATCTGTTCCAGCTCCCATGGCAATCCCCACATCCGCTACACTGAGGGCAGGAGCGTCATTGATACCGTCACCAACAAAGGCTACTTTTCCAGTCGCTTGTAGTTTATGGATTTCATGGGCTTTTTCTTCTGGTAATACACCTGCAATGACCTCTTCGATTCCGATCTGATCCGCAATAGCACGCGCCACACCTGCATTGTCTCCTGTCAGCATGACTGTTTTAAGACCACGTTTTTTCAACTGACTGATGGCTAGCTTGGCATTTTCCTTGGGAATATCTTGCAGAGCAAGCAAGCCTTTGATTTCATTGTCCACAGCCAAGAACACAACTGTCTTAGCTTCTTTTTCCAGTTCTTCTAGTTTTTCCTGATAAGTGCTTGAAATGTTCAGACCATCCAGCATTTTAGCATTTCCAAGCAGAACTTGTTTTCCATTGATTTGCCCTGAGACACCTTTTCCGTGCAAGGCTTGGAAATTTTCCACAGTATGAAGCTCAAGTCCAATTTCAGTCGCTCGCTGGACAATGGCCTCAGCCAGTGGGTGTTGAGAAGCTTCTTCCAAGGAAGCTGCCAATCCAAGCACTTCTACTTCGTCGCCGATGATATCTGTTACCACAGGCTTCCCTTCCGTCAAAGTCCCAGTCTTATCAAAGACAATCGTTTGAACTTTCTGGATTTCCTGTAGAACCATTCCATTTTTGAGAAGAACTCCCATCTTGGCACTGCGTCCTGTCCCTACCATAAGGGCTGTCGGTGTTGCCAGTCCCAAGGCACAAGGACAGGCGATAATCAAAACCGCCACCCCATAGAGAAGAGAAGACACAAAACTCGCTCCAAGCACGACTACACTATCCCTGAGCAAGACGAACCAAACCCAAAAGGTCACGATTCCTAAAATGACAACTGCTGGGACAAAAATGCCTGAAATTTTATCCGTCAAGTCCTGAATCGGCGCACGACTTGTCTGAGCTTTCTTCACAAAATCGACAATCTGAGCCAAAACAGTTTCTGAACCAACTTTTTCTGCTCTAAAAACAAGTGTTCCGCTATTATTGATGGTTGAGCCAATGACAGTATCTCCAACTGTCTTGTCCACAGGCAGACTCTCACCTGTCACCATAGACTCATCAATACTGGACACACCTTCGACTACAACCCCATCAACCGCAATCTTTTCACCGGGACGCACTCGAATCAGGTCACCTACCTTGACTTGTTCCAAAGGAACTTGAACATAGTGATCCTCACGCAAGACTTCTGCAGTTTTAGCCTGCAAGTCCAGTAATTTCTCCACAGCTTGGGACGTATTTTTCCGCATTTTCTCCTCAAAAACGGCTCCCATAAGAACGAAGAAGAAGATAAAGGCAGCACTTTCAAAGTAAACGGGGAGACCAGCGAAGAGGGCAACTAAGCTATAGAAATAGGCCACTAGGGTTCCAAGAGCAACCAAGGTATCCATGTTGGCATTGTGCTTTTTAAAACTAGCCCAAGCACTTTGGATATAAGGACCACCTGCTACTAGCATAATCGGTGTTGTCGCTAAAAAGCTTCCCCAACGCATGACTTGATGACTAATTCCTCCTGTCGACATCCCAATCATGAGAATCACAAGAGGCACAGTAAAGATACTAGTAATCCAAAAACGCTGTAAAAGTGATAGAGATTTTCGAGTCTTCTCAACCACGGTATAACTCCCCTTTTGCATCTTCATGCCACAAGAAAATTCATGTTGACCTATTTCTTGAGGGGTAAAACGAATTGTTTTCTCTTCGTCTACGCCGATTGGTTCCAAGATGTCTTCTTCTTCAAACAGAATTTCCTTATAACAGTTTGAAGGTGTCACACGGTGAAAGGTGATCTCAGCAGGAACTCCTTTTTGCAGTTGAATGTGGGCTGGATGGTAGCCTTTGTCTGCCGTGATACGGATTTTTTGAACACCATTTTCAAGACTTGCTTTTACAATTTCAGTCATATCATTCTCCTATTCTACAATCATCTTACCGTGCATCATATTCATGCCACAAGAGAAACCATACTCTCCAGCCTGCTCAGGCGTGATTTCCACTACATACTCTTCCCCCATAGGCAGGTCCGCATGTACACCAAAATCTGGAAAAACAATTTGGTCCAGACAGGGTGAAGGGTCCTTACGGTCAAAGACAATGCGGGCTGGCACTGATTTCTTGAGGATAATCAACTCAGGCGTATAGCCCCCCATGACCTCCACTCGAATCTCTTGGTAGCCGTTTTTTTGCTGGGCCTTTTGTCCAGATTTTTCAGGCTTTTTGAAAAACCAAAACAAGATAAACGCGATAAGGGCAATACAAATAATGGTTACAATACTATTTAACATGACGTCTCCTTTACATACAATTACATTTTACTTCTGTTACAGCGCTTGATTTCTTCTCTGAAATCACAGCTTCCAAGTCTTCTAAGTCAGCCTGAGTAAAATCACATTCAGCAATCAAATCAGCCAACAAGTTCTTAATCCTACGGGAACAAACTTTATCTTTAATATCTTGGACAAGCAAGTCTCGACTTTGGTCCAAAGTTAAAAGGGCTGAATAGACAAAGGACTTGCCTTCTTTTTTCCGAGTCAGGCACTCTTTCTCAACCAAACGAGCCAAAAGAGTTTGAATGGTTGACTTGGACCAGTCGAACCGCTCCGCCAGAACCCTGATCAAATCCGTACTGGTCTGCTCTCCTTGCATCCAAATAATCTTCATGACCTGCCATTCTGCATCTGAAATCTGCATAATCACACCTCCTAAATCTACATTTGTCGATTACAGTTATTAGTATACTCTCAAAATCTACATTTGTCAATTATAAAATCAATCTTTTCTTTGAAAAATAGAATTTTAATCATTTGAAAAACGATTTGCAGTCAAATATTACTATATAAACAATAAAAATATGCTATACTAAAGAAAAAAAGAAAACAACCACTAGGGGTGCGTAAAGCTGAGATTAACGACTGTTAGATCCCTTTGACTCAATCTAGGTAATGCTAGCTGATGGAAGTGGAAATGATAATGGGGACTAGCAGTCTTCTATTGCCTTCCTGAAACAGATTAGCTTGTTCTTAAGAATACAAACTTCAGTTGGTTGGGAGGTTTTAGATGACTTATTTACCCGTTGCTCTGACCATTGCAGGGACTGACCCTAGTGGTGGTGCTGGCATTATGGCTGATTTAAAGTCGTTCCAAGCGAGAGATGTCTATGGAATGGCCGTTGTGACTAGCCTTGTTGCTCAAAATACCAGAGGCGTTCAATTGATTGAGCACGTTTCTCCTCAAATGTTGAAAGCCCAATTGGACAGTGTCTTTTCGGATATTCCACCTCAGGCTGTAAAAACTGGAATGTTGGCAACTACTGAAATCATGGAAATCATCCAACCCTATCTTAAAAAACTGGATTGTCCCTATGTCCTTGATCCTGTTATGGTTGCTACAAGTGGAGATGCCTTGATCGACTCAGTTGCTAGAGACTATCTCAAAACAAACTTACTACCTCTAGCAACGATTATTACGCCAAATCTTCCTGAGGCAGAAGAGATTGTTGGTTTTTCAATCCATGATCCTGAAGACATGCAGCGTGCTGGTCGCCTGATTTTAAAAGAATTTGGTCCTCAGTCTGTAGTCATCAAAGGTGGTCATCTCGAAGGCGGTGCCAAAGACTTCCTCTTTACCAAGGATGAGCAATTTGTCTGGGAAAGTCCAAGAATTCAAACCTGTCACACCCATGGTACTGGATGTACCTTTGCTGCAGTGATTACGGCTGAACTAGCCAAGGGAAAAAGCCTTTATCAGGCAGTTGATAAGGCCAAGGCCTTTATCACAAAAGCTATTCAAGACGCTCCTCAACTTGGTCATGGTTCTGGCCCAGTCAACCATACAACTTTTAAAGATTAAGAAAAAAACTCTCTAGTTCCCACTTTAAGGGAATTAGAGAGTTTTTATACTCTTCGAAAATCTCTTCAAACTACGTCAGCTTCCATCTGCAACCTCAAAATACTGTTTTGAGCTGACTTCGTCAGTCTTATCTAAAACCTCAAGGCAGGGCTTTGAGCAACCTGAGGCTAACTTCCTCTTTGATTTTCATTGAGTATTAGTTAGGAAATAATGTCATGCAACTTTGTTAAAAAGGCTTGCGTTTTTGCCTCAATATCTTCTGCCTGCATCAAATCACGCACTACAGCTACTCCAACTATGCCAGTGCCCATAAGCTGGTCAATGTTCTCTGAAGTCAAGCCGCCAATAGCAACTACTGGAATGGCAACCGTTTGGCAAATTGTTTTCAAGGTCGATATCAGAGTGATGGGCGCATTTTCCTTGGTGGTGGTTGGGAAAATGGCTCCTGTCCCCAAGTAATCTGCACCTGATTTCTCCGCTTCCAGAGCTCTTTTTATTGTTTTAGCGGTGACACCAAGGATTTTTTCAGGACCCAAGACTTGTCGGGCAACCGAAACGGGTAATTCATCGTCTCCGATATGCAGACCTGCTGCATCAACCGCAAGACAAACATCCAACCGATCATCGATTATCAAGGGTACCTGATAGCCATCTGTTATTTCCTTGACTTGTTTTGCCAGTTGATAATATTGTTTGGTTGTGAGATTTTTTTCTCGCAATTGGACTATGGTAACCCCTGAACGGCAAGCCGTCTCAACCTTTTCAAGAAAGCTTTCCACAGAATCTTGGTAGCGATTGGTTACCAGATATAGTCTAAGTGCTTCTCTATTCATAAATATCTCCTTTGATGGCATCTAGCCAGTTTTCATCTCTTCTTAGAAGCGAAAGCTGATTGAGTACTTGGTAACGAAATTCTTCCAATCCCATTCCTTGAACAACTATTCTCTCAGCAGCAATATTGAGATAAGAGACTGCTAGGCAAGAAGCTTCAAAACCAGTCTTTCCTTGGCTGAGAAAAACGGCTGTTAAGGCTCCAACCAAATCTCCTGTCCCTGTTATCCAGTCTAATTCTGCACAGCCATTCTCCAATACAGCAACTTGATTCTTCGAAACGATGAGATCCTTGGGGCCAGTAACTAAGAATGACATACCAGGATAAAGCTGACACCAGTCTTTCAAGACTTGAAGTAAATCCTCAGTTTCTTGGTCTTTAGCACTCGCATCGACCCCAACGCCGTGGTGTTTTAAGCCAACAAGACTTCGAATTTCTGACATATTTCCTTTAAGGACCGTAGGGCTATTGTCTAAAAGGTCTTTAACTAAGCTCTTACGAATGACTGAAGCTGTTACGCCAACCGCATCTACTACCATTGGGAGACAAACTTGAGCTGCATAAGAAGCTGCCATACGGATTGCTTTTTCCTTCTCAGCTGACAAATGCCCCAAATTGATGAAGAGTGCCTGGCTTTGCTTAGTAAAATCAAGAACCTCACGGGAATCATCTGCCATAACTGGTTTACATCCCAAAGCCAAAATCCCATTTGCTAGCATCTCACAAGAAATCTCATTGGTAATACAGTGAATTAGGGAAGTCGTTTCCAGAGGAAAAGGATTTGTCAATGCCTGCATCAGTCTATCCTTTCACCAAAGAAATATCCTTGCACTTTTTTAAAGAATTCCTGCTTGATTAAAAATCGAAAGGCAATAAAGGAAATCGCTGTACCAATCAAGGTTGCTCCGAAAAATCGAGGAGTATAGATAAACCAGCTAAGCTTTGCAGCTGATCCTGTAAAGAGTACCATAACAGGATAGGAAACAATAGAACCAATAATACCTGTTCCCAAAATTTCTCCCAAGGCAGAAAAATAAAATTTTCGACCATACTTATAAAAGAGACCTGCAAGGAGGGCTCCAAAAGTCGCTCCTGTGAGAGCTAAAGGAGGAATCCCTTGAGTCGTCATACGGATAAAGGCTGTGACTGTAGCCATGGCCAAGGCATAAACAGGTCCCATCATGATTCCTGCTAGAATATTGACTACACTGGACATCGGTGCCATTCCCTCAATCCGAAAGATAGGCGTAAGGACTACATCAAGGGCAATCATCATGGATAAAATGGTTAATTTGTGAACTTGTAATTGGTGCTTTCTCATGTTTCTATTCTTCTCCTGTTTCTAAAGACTGTAAATCGCTCTTCCATGTCTGGTGTTGGTAAGCCATTTCCCAAAACTTAGCTTCCATGTGAACACTGATGTGGAAGGCATCTAACATTTTTTGCTTGTCTGTATCATCACTTTCGCGATAGAGCTGATTGACCAATGCTCCCTCCTCTCTGATCTGCTGCTCTAACTCATCCGTAATATAAGTTTCAATCCATTGTTGGTAGAGAGGATTTGGTGATGGTTTAAGATTAAGTGATTTGCCTATATCATGATATAGCCAAGGACAAGGCAGCAAGCTCGCAAAAGCAATGCCCAAGTTTGGCTCTGCAAATTGCCGATAAATATGAGAAATGTAATGATAACAGGTTGGAGCGATTGGATGTTGCTCCATTTCCTGATCGCTGATTTCCAATTCCTTGAAAAATTGTTGGCGGATAAATAACTCACCCTCCACTAGACTCTGAGCATTTTGTTTCAAGAGTCTTTTCATCTCTTGGTTTGAAGTCTTATCAGCCAAGAGGTGATAGGCTTCTGAGAAGGCCTTCAGATAGTAGGCATCCTGAATCAGGTAATAGCGGAAAATGGCAGGGTCTAAATTTCCCTCTTGTAACTGTAATACAAAGGGGTGATGAAAGGAAGCCTGCCAAGCTTCCTTTGATAATTCCATCGCAATATCTGTAAATTCCATAATAACTCCTTTATAAAAATAGACTGGTTTGAAGCAATAAAAAGAACAGCAGGTAGATGAATAGTGTCCTTTGAGGAATATAAAAAGTCCGATAGCGATCCTCCACCTGTGCATGTTCGTCATATCCATGCGCCGACAGGGCTCTCAGGTAAAGATGGCGCCACCTAAAGACTGTCATCAGAACCTTGCTGTAAATCAAGGGCGACCAAAAATGCAGTTCTTGACCACGTAATAGGCAAGCTTCTTTTAGGGACTTGATTTCTTGCTGAATGAGGGGGAAGGAATTGAATACCACAATCAAGGCATAAGCCCAAGACCGTGATAGCCCCTTTTGAGCCAAGTATAAAAGAAGCTCTTTTAGGGAAATAGAGGAAACAAAGACAAGACCAATACAAACGGTAACAAAGGCCCTCGTTCCAAGTATGACTGCCTGCGAAGCATCTCCATGTAACTGAACTGCCCAGTAGTTGGCAAAGGATGGCAAAATGGCAAGCAGAATCATCCAAGCCAATACTTTAAATCTACGGTAATAGAGCATAAAGAGAATACAAAATGCAACTACCGAGAGATTAAGAGCAATCGAAGGAATGAAAGATGTTTCCAAGGATAAAATCAGCAAAAAGAGACTGATAATCGGTGTCTGGGTTGCTACTTTGACCATACTATCTCACCTCCCCTTGGGTATTGCTACTCTGAGATGTGAGTGGTTTGGTAATTGTCACTGCTTTCACATGACTGAGACCCTGACTAGTCATCTCAATCCAATAATCAACCACAGAGATCAAGGGATCCAAACGATGGCTAATGATCAGAAAACTTCTTCCTTGATTTCTCTCCTCCACAATCCACTGACAAAAATAATGACAAGCTCTATCATCCAAACCTGCAAAAGGTTCATCTAGTAAAATCACAGAAGCCTTGCTGGTCAAGATGGTCAAGAGCTGAAGAATCTTTTGCTGACCACCACTTAATTGATAGGGACTCTTATCAAGTTCCTTCTCCAGATCAAAATATCGTAAGGCTTGAAGAATACGCTGATTTCTTTCAGAATCAGGTCCATCTAATTGAAGTTCCTCTCGCAGACTGGATCGAATAAACTGCTTCTCAGCTTCCTGAACCACACCCGTCAGGTCATGATACAAACTCTTTTTCTTTTTCAGAACTGTCCCCTTCCAGGTAATGCGCCCCTTATACTTTTGAAATTGAAGAATGGAGCGAAAGAGGGTTGATTTCCCGACACCATTATCACCCAAGATACAGGAAATTCCTTGGTAGAATGTGAAATCTGCAATCGAAAAGAGGGGGCGATTATTCAGCTCACAAGTTGTTTTGTCCATATGGAATAGTTCTGGGCTAGAAGCAACCTCCTTTGAAGCAACCTGTGTCATTTCAGAGGTAGGGATTTGAAACACTTCCCTTAGTTGACCATCTCTTAGCTCCACCATATGGTCAATATAGGCTTCATAGTCCGTTAAATCATGGTCGCACAAAATAACTGTCTTCCCATCAGAGACCAACTCTTTTAGAATCTCCAATATCTCTATCCTACTCTTGCGGTCAATGGAAGCGAAAGGCTCATCCAAGAGATAGACCCTAGGATTCATAGCAAAGAGAACAGCCAAGGCAGCCTTTTGCTTTTCTCCACCTGATAAGTGATGGATGGGACGGTGCAAGATCTTCTCACAGCGACATTGTCGAACCACCTCTGCTATTTTTGAATCAATTTCCTGAAGGTGATAGCCGATATTCTCCAAGGTAAAAATCAGCTCCTCAAACAAGCTCTCCATGGTAAATTGATGATTAGGATTTTGAAAGAGAATACCAACCGTCTGGACACGTTCGATGATAGAAAGCTGACTGACCTCGCTCCCATTTATCAGTACTTGACCGCTATAGGGAAGAGAACTAACTTGGGCAATCATTTGAAAGAGACTCGATTTTCCAGAACCACTGCTCCCAACCAACAAGGTAAAAGCTTGCTCATGAAAAGTAAAATCAATCGGTTCCGAAAAAATTGGGGACTGAATCTCCCGTAATTCCAGACCCATCTATGCTTTTCCTCCAGCTGCAAACTGATGATAAAGTTTGACAATGGCACGAACCAAGATGGTACAGAAAAAAAAGACGGAAATAAAACGTACCACTAGCAAGGAAAGTACAAAAGGCACTGAAAAGGCGTAGTAACCTAACTTAATGTATTCATAGACAAAGCTAACAAGCGTAATCCCAATACTATTGGCAGTTAGAGAGAGCCAACTTTCATAGCGATTCTTGGTTACGATAAAACCAAGTTCACTTCCCAAACCTTGAACCAAGCCAGACAAAAGGGCACCTAGCCCGAATTGGCTACCATAAAGGACTTCAGCAAGCGCAGCTAGCACTTCTCCAATCGTTGCACTTCCGACTCTCGGAACAAAGATGGCAGCAATGGGCGCAGCCATACACCAGAGTCCAAAAAGGATTTCATTGGCAAAAGCCTGTAAACCAAGAGGTGTTAAGAGTAGGCTGAGAATATTATACACATATCCTGAACCAACGAAAACCCCACCAAAAAAGATAGACAAGAAAGCAAGCAAAATAACATCTTTTAACTGCCATTTTTTCAACATAAAAAACTCCTTTTTAAAGAAAAGTGGGGTGCTCAAGGTGAGCTGCCAAAAGGCTTATACTCTTCGAAAATCAAATTCAAACCACGTCAACGTCGCCTTGCCGTACTCAAGTACAGCCTGCGGCCAGTTTCCTAGTTTGCTCTTTGATTTTCATTGAGTATTAACGTCCAGACTATCCTCTTTTAATAAACAAAAAAACTCCAATTACAAACGAGAATTAGAGTTCAGCTTACAAGATTAGACCGTTCTTTTCGACATACGAAAAAAACTTTTCACATTTCCCTTCGCCAGTATTAACTGTATCAGGTTCAATGGGTATCATCTCAGCCTAAAGCACCCCAAATGTCTTTATTATTTAATTATATAACTATTATAACAAATGATTTATTACAATTCAAGAAATTGAACTGGAAATACATCCTTGCACTCACAAAGATAGCAGATCTTTCTTTTGTAAAAAACAAATGACTTGTTTGATGGATTAGCCATTTGAGCTGAATTTGGACATAGCTTTTTAGAAAAGGGAAACTTCCACTTACTTAGAATCCAAGGATAGATACCTATTGTTCACTCATTTCTCGAACAGTTTTTTCTATATTTTTTGCATACGATATTGCTGAAATGATTGAAACACCGTCAACATTGGTCTTCATAATGTCTTTAATATGTTGCGTCTGTATCCCACCAATTGCAACTAAGGGCATTTGTGGCAATAGTTTTCTCATCAATTTAAGACCTTCATAACCTATAGCGCCACCAGCATCATCTTTTGACTGGGTATCAAATACAGGACCAACACCAACATAATCTACATATTCAACTTTTGACTGTTGAAATTCTTTCTCGTTCTTTATAGAAAGACCAATTATTTTATCTGGCATCAATTTTCTAATTTCATCAACACCAATATCATCTTGACCTACATGTACGCCATCAGCGTCAATTTTCATTGCCAAATCGATATCATCATTAACGATAAATGGAACATTATATTTTTTACAAAGATCCTGTAGTTTAATTGCTAATTCGACTTTTTCTTTACCTTCCAGGGCTCCCTCCCCTTTTTCACGAAATTGAAATAAGGTTATACCACCTTTTAAGGCTTCCTCAACAACTCTATATAGATCTTTACCTTGGCAAGTAGTCGTTCCACAAATAAAATATAGTTTTAATAATTCTTTATGAAACATTTTACTTCACTCTTTTGAATTCCTTTACATCTTCATCTGTAATCTCATATAAGGCATTTATAAATTCAACTTTAAATGTCCCAGGAAGATGCCCATTGGGGCGTTTTTCTGCCATTTCTCCAGCGATATTGTAAACCAACATTGCTGTTTCTAATGATTTCAATTCTTGACCTTTTTCAAGTCCGATAAAGCTTGCTATTACAGCACCTAATAAGCATCCTGTCCCAATAACTTTTGGCATCATGGCACTACCATTATGAATCGTTACCACTTCTCCATTAACAGCAATCGCATCAACTTCTCCAGTCACTACTATTGGAATATGAAACTTAGCGTTGGCTGCTAGAGCAATCTCATCAATATTATCCACACCAGCACTATCTACTCCTTTAGATGCCACATTTATACCTACTAAAGAAGCAATCTCTCCAGCATTCCCCCTAATCGCAGCTAGTTTGTAATTGTTGATTAAATCATCTGCTACTTTTTTTCTATATTCTCCTGCTCCACAGGCTACAGGATCTAAAACTGCTGGGACATTATATTTCTCGGCAATTTTCAGAGCAGCTTGGTATAATTTCCAATTATCATCCGTTAAAGTCCCAATGTTAATCAATAATCCTCCAGCATATTTTAATAGATCTTCTAAGTCTGCTGGGTACTCGCTCATAGCTGGTGAGGCACCCAGTGCTACTAATCCATTTGCTGTGAAATTTTTTACTACATCATTGGTTATGCAAATGACCAAAGGTGCTTTTTCTTTTAATAATTTTAAACTTGTCATATTGAAATCCTTCCTTTTCACTTTATACGATATACTGATTTCGATTTATCTCTATCTTTTGTTAAGAAATTTTTTTCATTTACATTGAATGATTTACCTCATCAAATTTGTAAATATCCTAAACTTTCTCTAGGCGTCATAACCAATATCAAAAAAGGCTAATTCTAAAGCGACCGCTTGATTCCAGCGTTGCTGAAGTTCTGTCAAATCTTCTCGACCTTTTCCGACACGATTGAGTTCGTCAACCAGAAATTGAACCCACTCTGCAAAGAAAGGAGCTCTGTGGAGATTGATCCATTCCGAATGAATATAGGCTTCAGGTAGAGCCAAATCTTTAGAACCCCAGTCTAAATAGAGACCTTCTGCAATGACCAGCATGACCAAAAGATGAGCATAGTCTGATGAAGTCACTGCCGAATACATCAGATCCTGAAAGGCTTTTGTTACAGGGTGCAAAGTCACTTCCAGATAATCATTCTCAGATACTTTTAACTCTTTGAAAGCCTTTTGGAAATAACCGTCTTCATCTGCTTCAAGAAAGCCTAGTTGCTTGGCAAAACGAAGCTTGGATTCAATCTGGTCTGCGTGGGCTACGCAGGCACCCAGCATGGATAAGAAGGCATCAAAGAAGTGATAATCTTGAATTAGGTAGTCTTTTAAGACCTTATTCTTAATTGTCCCTGCAAAAAGTTCCTTGACAAAACGATGATTGATTGCAGCCTGCCAATCCTTCTGACTATTTTTTAATAATTCTCCAACAGTCAAACCTGGCTCAAATGCATAAACCTGTGTTTCCATATTTATTTTTTCCTCTCTTTACTCCTTAGTAATCAATAAAACACCAAGAGATACCAAGTAAAATCCTAATTCCACTTGATCCTTTTAAAGAACATTGAGGGCATTTGCAGAGAGCTACCTAAACAAACCTATCCAGTTTATATAAACAAAAAAACTCCAATTACAATCAAGAATTAGAGTTGACTTACAAGATTAGATCGTTCATTTCGCCATACGAAAAAACGTTTCACATTTCCCTTCGCCAGTCTTAACTGTATCAGGTTCAATGGGTATCATCTCAGCTTAAAGCACCCCAAATGTCTCTATTATTTAATTACTGCACCAGTATAGCAAAAAATGAAAGCTCTAGCAAGATATTTGACCGAAAAATATCTTTATATAGTTTTTGATAGCGATTTATTCTTCCAATACACGAAGAAAAACCTCCACATTCAGTGGAGGCAATCTCTTTTATCAATACAATTTTAAGTCACGAGGGTCAACTGGGAAAGTTGGGTTGTATGGGTTGTGACGGAGTTTGAAGTGTTTAACATCTTCAATGGTCTGAGTTCCAGACAACTGCATAACTGTCTTCAATTCCGCATTCAAGTGTTCAAAGACTTGACGCACACCAACACTACCGCCTAGAGCCAAGCCATAGATAACCGGGCGACCAATAGCTACCAAGTCTGCTCCTGAAGCCAAGGCTTTAAAGACATGTTGACCACGACGAACACCAGAGTCAAAGACAATTGGCACACGTTTATCAACTGCTTCTGCTACTTCTTGAAGTGAGTCAAAGGCAGCTGGTCCACCGTCGATTTGGCGTCCACCGTGGTTGGTTACCCAGATACCAGATGCTCCCGCAGCAAGCGAACGTTCAACGTCCTCACGGCATTGTGGTCCCTTGACATACACAGGAAGTCCTGAGTATTCAGCGATAAATTCTACATCGCGTGGAGACAAGCGTTGTTTAGCTGATTTGTAAACAAAGTCCATTGATTTACCAGCACCTTCTGGCAGGTATTCTTCAACAATCGGCATGCCAACTGGGAAGACAAAGCCATTACGCTTATCCACCTCACGATTGCCCCCTACAGTAGCATCTGCTGTCAAGACAATCGCTTTATAACCTTCAGCCTTCACACGATCCATGATGTGGCGGTTAATGCCATCATCTTTACTAAAGTAAAATTGGAACCAATGAGGTGTCCCTTGAAGGGCTTCAGAAATCTCTGGAAGGTCAACAGTAGAGTAAGAACTGGTTGTATAAAGAGAACCGAACTCATGCACACCACGCGCAGTCGCCACTTCACCCTGTTCATTCGCTAATTTATGAGCCGCAACAGGCGCCATAATGATTGGTGAAGACAATTTTTCGCCTGCAAACTCAATCTCTGTACTTGGATTTTCTACATTGCAAAGTGTATGAGGAACGATGAGTTTGTGGTTAAAGGCGCGGATATTCTCTCTTAAAGTGAAAGTATCTTCCGCCCCACTAGCGATATAACCAAAGGCTGCTTTAGGGATCACTTGTTGCGCCATTGGCTCCAAATCATAGGTATTGATGAAATCTACATGACCTTCTGCATTGCTTGTTTTGTATGACATAAACTGTCCTCCTTGATTAAGTAAGCGTTTGCTTTTTGCTATACATCTATAATAACTCTTTTTTCAATCATTTTCAAGAGTTTTGCTTAAAAACCATCTTATTTTTTCATACAATATACTATCCTTACTTTCCTTAAACTCTAAACTTTAGTCGATATTAAGTGAATCGTTGAGATCTTTTGCTACCAGGCATTTGAACTACTTTTTTATTTGCTGATTCTATCTACTAATGCTATAAAAAACAAGTGAATAAGACACCAGAACATCCTCTAATAGGGCCTAGGGACTTATATCAATCCCATATATACTGTTTAAGCAAGATACTATCCTAGTTGACGCTAACTTCCTATCCTACTTATTAATTTTTATTTATAGTGAATCTGAACAAATCAATTGGAGAATCCAAGTCAATTTCTAGTACTTTTTGAAAAGTTTCAGCATACTATCGTAAAATGAAATAAAACATGCGCAAATTGATTAGGGAATTTAAACCAATTTCTAACAATGTCTTAGAAGTCAAAGTGTACTATTTCAACTTCAATACACTATACTTCATTTTCTCCTTAAATTCAGTCTCTTTTTTCATCAAAAAATCCCCTGGCAAGTACCAGAGGATAAGAGCTTATTTCATTGTTGGGAAGAGCAATACATCACGGATAGTAGTTGTATCCGTGAGGAGCATGCAGAGACGGTCGATACCGATTCCCAAACCACCTGTTGGTGGCATACCATATTCAAGGGCTTCGATGTAGTCGTAGTCGATACCTGTCGCTTCATCGTCACCAAGTTCTTTAGCTTTAGCTTGGGCTTCAAAACGGCTAAGCTGATCGATTGGGTCGTTGAGCTCAGTAAAGGCATTACCGTACTCCTTAGTCATGATGAAGAGCTCGAAACGGTCAGTAAAGCGTTGGTCTTCAGGATTTTTCTTAGCCAGTGGAGATACAGCTACTGGATGTCCATAGACAAAGGTTGGTTGGATTAAAGTTTCTTCAACAAACTCTTCAAAAAAGGCATTGATGATGTGACCAACCTCAGTATAGTGTTTCTCAACAGGAACTTTTTTCTCAGCAGCGATAGCTTTAGCTTCTTCCAAAGTCATGTCTTGCCAGAAATCGACACCAGTAATTTCTTTGATAGCATCCACCATGTGAACACGTTTAAATGGTTCGTTGATTTTTATTTCAGTTCCTTGGTAGTTGACTGGACCGTCGCCCTTAACTGATTTAGCAGCATGTTGGATAATGCCTTCCGTCAAATCCATGATATCTTGGAAGTCAGCATAAGCTTGGTAGACTTCGATAGAAGTAAACTCAGGGTTGTGAGTAGCATCCATTCCTTCGTTACGGAAGATACGGCCAATTTCATAGACGCGTTCCATACCACCCACGATAAGGCGTTTCAAGTGAAGCTCAGTCGCGATACGAAGCACCATGTCAATGTTTTGGGCATTGTGGTGGGTGATAAATGGACGGGCAGAGGCACCACCAGCTTCGTTGTGAAGAACAGGTGTTTCCACTTCAAGGAAACCTTTTTGGTCAAGGTAACGACGGATTTCAGAGATGATTTTTGAACGAGTGACAAAGCGTTCAAAGCTTTCACGGTTAGAAATCAAGTCAAGGTAACGTTTACGGTAAATTGTTTCAACGTCTGTCAAACCATGGAATTTCTCTGGTAGAGGACGAAGAGCCTTAGACAAGTGTGTGATGTGAGTAGCCTTGATAGAGAGTTCTCCCATATCTGTACGCATCACTTCGCCTTCGACACCAAGGAAGTCACCAAGGTCTGCTTTTTTGAAGATTTCGTAGTTTTCTTCACCGACAGCATCCTTACGAACGTAGATCTGGATTTGGCCTTCGCGGTCTTGAAGGTGGGCAAAACCTACTTTACCTTTACCACGTTTGGTTACCAAGCGTCCTGCGATAGTAGCTGTTTCGTTTTTATCATGTAATTGTTCTTTATCAAGGTCAGCAAATTTATCTTTTAATTCTTGTGAATTTGCAGTGCGTTCAAAGCGTTTTCCAAAGGGATCGATTCCTTGTTCACGGAGCGCAGCCATTTTTTCACGGCGAACGATCTGCTGGTCATTTAGTTCTTCCATATGTTCTGTTGACATGGGATCCTCCTAGATTTACTCAAAATTGAATACGATGAGTCATTTTTTGCGATACTCCCATTTTATCATAAATAAGCAAGAAATTCACGGATAATCTTTCAAAACTAAAAAGAACTTGACGCTAAGATTACTGAGCCAAATCACTGAAAAGACTGGGATAAGCAAGAAATTCCAAAATATCAGAAAAGGGATCTGACAATATTTATGGATTATACTTTAACCCTTGTAACTTTCATGACGTGTGCTACTTTTTATATAAGAGCAAGCCAAGCAAATCTAAAACTGAAACAATTGACGTAAAAAACATTAACAACTTGAATCTTGTCATTCATACACCTGATATGACAGAATAGTATAATTTTTAACCTTTTAGTCTTTTGATTTTTTACACCTCTTGCCAATTCTCTTGGTCTTCCTTAAAGCGTTTTAGAAGGTCGAGTCCTTCTGGCGTGATATAGCCTTCTTCTTGGGCTAGGTGGATGAGTTCACTGTAGTTAGAAAGCGTCACCAATTTCACACCAGCATCTGCAAAGTTCTTATCTGCTTTTGGCAATTGGTAACTAAAAATCGCTACAACTCCAAGTACATCTGCTCCTTCGCGTTTAGCTGCTACTACGGCTTCAAGAACAGAACCACCCGTTGAAATAAGGTCTTCAACCACTACCATTTTTTGACCTTGAGCTACGCGACCTTCGATTTGGTTACCAGCTCCGTGGTCTTTTGGTTTGCTACGGATGTAGGCAAATGGCAGGTTCATCTTGTCAGCAATGATGGCTCCGTGAGGAATCCCTGCTGTTGCAGTTCCTGCAATGACTTCTACCTCAGGAAAGGCTTCTTTGATAGCTTCCACAAAGCCATTTTCAATTAGGGTACGAGTTTCTGGATAGGATAGTGTCACACGATTATCAGTGTAAATCGGTGACTTGATACCAGATGCCCAAGTGAAGGGTTCCTCTGGTTTGAGGTAAACGGCTTGGATTTTCAAGAGGTGGCTAGCGATATCTTTGGCAAGTGTCATGGTCTTCTCCTTTTATTTTTCTAAGCTAGTTCTTTAATTCCAGTCCTGTGTCCATTCATCCTTGATGGCATGATAAGCTGCAACAGGATCCTCAGCTTGGGTAATGGGACGTCCCACTACGATATAGTCACTGCCGATTTGATAGGCATCAGCAGGTGTCATGACTCGTTTTTGATCTCCAACTGCAACACCAGCTGGACGAATCCCTGGTGTCAGACAGATAAAATCTGGATTGGTAGCCTGCTTGATGACTTGTACTTCCTGAGCCGAGCAAACAACACCATCCAAGCCAGCTTCAGCTGTCTTCTTGGCATAGTGAATCACAGACTCTTGCAGACTGGTTTGGATATTTTGAAACTCCTGCATCTGAGCTTCTGACGTTGATGTGAGCTGAGTTACAGCGATCAATTTGGCTTGACTCCCAAGACCTTCACGCGCCGCCTTCATCATCTCTACACCACCAGCCGCATGGACATTAGTCATATCGACACCAAGCTGAGACAAGACCTTCATGGCTGACTTGACTGTATTGGGAATGTCATGAAGTTTGAGATCCAAAAAGACACTATGACCCAAACCTTTTAAGTAGGACACAATCTCAGGCCCCGCTGCGTAATAAAGCTCCATCCCTACCTTGAGATAAAGGCTTTCTTCTGCTGGGAAAAGAGCTAAAAATTCCTTGACCGCCTCAAAACTAGGAAAATCAAGAGCAATGATTGGACGATGTTCTCGCATAGGTTTCTCCTTTTACCTTTACTAGTGAGAGAGTCTGGCCAACAGAAGCCACGAAAAAAGGAACCTGCCAACAGCAAGGTTCCACGAAAAATGGGTAGTCTCCACCCTTTCACCGTCTAACCTTAGCTGCCTCTCTGGACTGCTTTAAAGGTTTTTTACTATTCTATTATTTCTACTAGCACTTGTCAAGTAAAAACAGCTAAATCCATGTTGACTGCTATTGAACACCTCACAAGACTCTTTCCAAAAGAATAGTTAAAGACTTTCACTTCGGACAGAGAAAAAGAGTTTGCTTGTTACCCTTTAATTGAACAAATGGGAATTCTGTTTTATTTTGCGGATGCCTATTCATCTTGGCAAAGGGGAAGTAATGAGAATGCGAATGGACTTCTTCGTGAGTATTTTCTTAAACCGATTTGGCAACAATTACCGAAAAAATCCTTAATGATGCTTTGCTAGCTTATTAATCACCGTCCCCAAAAATACTTGGATTACAAGACAGGTTTTGAAGCACTTTTTGAAGCACTTATAGAGGAGATTTAAAAATGTTGCATTTTTTATTGCAATTTATCAGTTATCTTATCACCCAAAACTTCTGCAATTAGTATGAGCACTATTGTTATTTTTCTTTTTTCGTACACTCAAATCAAAATATAGCAATAAGACTATTCTGTAGAATTGCTGTCAAAAAGATCAGTTCATTTTTTCCTTCCCACTTGTGTTTATAATCATTAAAATAACTCAATTAAGAAATTTTCTTTTTCCTAATAGTTATCGTAATTAAAGTTAATAGAAGAACAATCCAAATAAGTAGTGTTAGATTAGGAATTAGAGTTTTATTCCATGAAAATTCCTCCCATTTTGTGAAAAACTTAGTAAATAGTCCCATAAAACTATAATCTGTTATCTTCGCAACTGTCTTATCCAAACCAGATAGCATCGGTAAGAAAGCAACTAAAATCATAGCAGGAAGACTGATAACCTGAGCTACTACTTGGCTCTTCGCGGTTAAACCTATCAATAAATAGAATAAAATGATGGATAAAGAGGTTAGAAGAACGATTGTAATATAATTAAAAGTATGTACAATTGTAACTCCTAAAATAAGAGGAGTAGTTCCCATAATCACAAAAGTTAGCAAAAAAGGAAGAAACATAGTTGATAAAATGTATTCGGAGCCTTTAACACCACTCAACAGAAGAGTTTGTAAATTGTACTTTTCTTTTTCTTCAGACAAGATAATAGTTATAGGACTTCCAACAGCCAAAGCCAAAGAAAAAGGTAAACACATCATCAAAAGAACTAATGCCTGTTGATCGTTGACCTTCCCCTGTGTTTCCATAAGATATTTATAAAAATATGTGAAAGCAAAAGGCACTAAAACTTGCAATAAAATACTCTTATTGGAAAGGATGATTTGACAACGCAACCATACCAAAGCCAGAAACCGTTTAAGCATTTAGCTTTCCTCCTGTTAATGTGATAAAAATATCTTCTAAAGTAGGCTCACATGAATGAATTGAAAAAATATTTTCCAGATCAGCCTGAGATACCTGTTCTAGTGATGTAAAATCAAAAGTTATCTGATTCCCATTATAATCTGTAACCTTAATCTTTTTATCTTTATTATATCTTTGAATGAGTTCAGAAGGAGCTCCTTGCTCAACTAATTTCCCTTTATTTAATAAGGCAACATAATCACATAAAAGAGTTGCTTCATTCATATCATGAGTCGTTAGAAAAATCGTTGTCCCTGCTGTTTTCAATTCTAAAATTAACTCATGAATTGTTCGAGAAGTTGTGGGATCTAGACCTGAGGTCGGTTCATCCAGAAAGAGTACAGCGGGTTTGTTGATAAGAGCTCGTGCTAAAAGCATTCGTTGCCTCATTCCAGTGGATAATTTTCCTGCTACCATCTTGCGACTATCATATAATCCTACTCGCTTTAACAAATTATCAACACGTGATTTACTAATATTATAAAATTTACTATAAAAAAGAAGATTGTTATACAGAGACATTTTCTCATAAAATCCACTTGTATCGCTAACCAATCCAATTCTCTTTAATTCACCGCTTGTTAAATTTTGAGATTTTTGTCCCAAAATAATAGATTGTCCTTTATCGGCAAGGAGCTGCCCAGTCAGAATATTAATCGTTGTGGTCTTTCCAGAACCAGATGGTCCTAAAAATCCAAAAATCTGACCTTCTTTAACAGTGAAACTTATATCATTTAAAGCTATTTTATCACCAAAACTTCTTGATAAATGGCTAACTTCAATCATACTCATTGCCCCTCCTTTATATTCTACATTTTTACTTAACATCTATTTACTTAGCTTTATCAAATAAACGTCTTAAAAAAAACAATAACATTAAGCATATAACCGTTAGCAAGATTGTTTCAATATTATTGATAATATGATACATTCTCAAGCAGTATAAAATAATTATATATATGCAAATGCTCATTATACCTATTTTTTTAAACATACTAAGCCTCCTTGCTAAATAATAAAGTTATATAATAACTAAGACACACTATACCTAACATAATAAATATCCACAGCATTAAAAATATTATCATACTAATAAAAATATCCACTGGTAACTGAATAAATGTTCTAAAATTAACAAGCAAAAATAAAATCTCAAACGATGAAAAAAGCCATACTATATTTTCCAATGATGTTTGAATATTTTTATTGTAGTAAGCATAATATATAGCAAAAATAATACCCAAGAACAATACTATTAATTGTGTTTCTATAACAGTGAACTGCCCAATAACAGATAAAAAAGCTACTCCTCCTGATAATAAGCAAAAACAAACTGAACGAATAAATGTTTTCGCTCTAATATTGTTATCTTTCACTTTATTATTTTTTTTACAAATTGGACATTCTCCGTTTTCCAGAACATATTTTTCTTGACTTAGAGCATGATTTCTCATATTATAAACGTAAGCGTTATCTATTAGGATTTCATTATAACATCCCAGAAATATTTTAATTATTAAATTAGTCATTATCCCTCCCAAAATAGCAGGCATCTCTGGTGTAGTCGGCCACTTTGTCTTATCAGATAAAGTGTACTTATTTATATCTTTGTTTATATTCCGACAAGCAAAGCAAGAACCGATGGTAGGGATATATATATTATCAATAATAAGATAGCATCCATTAAACCCTCCTGATATGTAGGATATCTTATGCGATACAGCAAATTGATTGACAATTTTTATAATATCAATGGGCGTATCAATTGCTTTAACGATAAAATCTATACTCCCATATTCCGCAACAATGTTTTCTAATTCTTCTACTGAAGAAACTTTAATAGAAATAGGTACTACCTGAACATCTGAATTATACTTGTGTATTTTTTGAGAAAGAACATTAATCTTCTCCTTACCAACATCCGACTCTGTATAAAGAATTTGCCTATTTAAATTTGATGGTTCTATTATATCGTAATCAGCGACAATAAGTTTCCTCACTCCATACATACTTAGACTTAGAGATATATAACATCCTAAGGCTCCGGCTCCTAATACTAATACTGTTTTATTCTGTATTTTATTATACTCTTCATTATAAAATAACGAATAGTAACCTTTAGTTCTAGAATATCTACTATCAATATCTATCTCATCCGAAATTAAAATTTGTTCATTTAATAGTTCAAATGTTAGTTTACTACCTAATACTTCTTCTATCTCTAATAGTTCCTTACAACTATTAAATAGATCGTTGATAAATTCTTGCGAAATTTGAGGTTCTATAGCTATTTCCCGCATACTCCGACCACGCAAATACATTATACCTTCTTTTTTATAAGCAAAAACATAACTATTTACGTAGAACATATTTCGTCCTTCCTCTCATATATAATATAGAAAGCAGTATAGAAACAACTACCCCTCCTATACTACGAACAATAATATTAGGTGTCAAAAATTGTAATAGTTGACTCAAAGGGAAATAAATAATAACAAATGCTATTAAAAGTTGAACTATATATTGAAAATTCAAGTTATTATTGTTAGAATTCAAGTATCTTAAAATAATACCACTATCATACTGAAAAAAAGGAATTGAATTAATAAAAATCATACCTAAGTTAATGATAAAAAATAAGAGTCCAAGCAATTTATACGATGTGAACAATAAAACAAGTAAACCTGTAAGTGATAAAATCGAATTTGAAGCAATTCCTGCTAACATAATTTTCAAAAATTGTTTTTTATTTTTTAGGAATTGCACCCCACTTAAATCTACAAAAAAAGCCAAATTAAACAAAAGTAGCATTATTCCACAATTTGGGATCTCAATTTGATAATTATTAGCAATTATTGCATGACTAAATTCATGTATCGTTGCAGATATAATAACAACAAGCAACCAAAATAAAAGAATGTTTAGCGTTATTGGAAAGTTTTGGAAATTAGTCAAAATATCCGCCCTATAAATATACATAATAAAACATTGCAAAATAAGAGCCAATGGGAAAATACCAAATAGGATTTTTTCAAAATTCTTATTAAATCTTTTATAGTTTAATTTTTCAGATAATGTTATATTAAAGTCCCAAGATATTTTAAAAATATTTATCTTTTTTCGTGATTTCATAGAATCTATAAGTCCCATTTTACTAAGAACAATATAAAATCTTAAATAATATTTCTTCCCTACTAACACTAATAAGTCCGATATGGTAAATTCTTGACCTATTAGTTGCTCTAACCATTTTTTTCCTGTTTCCCAACTAATACATGTTTCTTACTGGATGGTATATATAGATGATACTGTCCCTCATAAGGAGTAGGTAATATCTTAATCTTATCAACAATTCTCATAACAAACCTAACCTTTAATAAATAAAAGAGGGGCTAAGTAAAACATACTCTAGTCCCTCAGTCCGCAATCAATAAAATAATGACTAATTCTATTAATCTCTTGCTGCAAGACTAATACGGAAAATTCAAATGACTGTCTAAAATGAAATTGAAAAAGCTTGATATTAGTAAGTGAACAAACTTCAACAACCAGCAAGAGCAAGGATTGCTAAACCAAATCCGATACCTGTTGCAAGTCCAGCTGAAAAATCACTAACTGGTACTGAAATTTCTTCAATTTCCTCAAATAAAAAGTTATCTTGCATGATTATCACTCCCTATCTTTTTAACAACAGGCTACTCCAATTAAGAGAACTACCCCAGTTCCAAGTAAAACTCCCCCCAAAATTCACCATCTGTAGGGGCTACGATTTCTTCAATTTCTTCAAATAAGAATACTTCATCTGACATATGTGTTACCTTCTTCATAAAATTTTTTTGTAATCGATTACATTGTAAATATAACATAAAGAAAAACAGATGTCAAATATTAAACGTAAAAACATGGCAACTAAAGAGCTATAGGAGAAAAGGTAAAACCTAGCGACGCGATGAGCGCTGGGTCGTTTGGTTTCGATTGCTCTCTTCCTCTTGTTTTTTCTGTTCTTCTTCTAAACGTTTACGTTCCTCTTCCTGCCTTTTCTCAGCTTCTTCGGCCTCTTTTTTAGCTTTTTCTTCTGCTTCCATAATCAATTTATCCGCTACAGTGTAGCTGTAGACTCCAGCTTCCATATCGACCATACTTGGTTCTGACAATTGAGGCTTAATCTTACTGTAATAAGGCAGTTTCTTACTCATTTCAGATAGAGGAACCAAGACTTCGTCCGAATCATTCATGGTCAATCGAATTAAATCGGAAGTGACCTTGCTGGGAGCTAGTTCCACCTTTTGGATAGCCGCCTTGAGTTCTGGGCTAATTTGAGCAAGTTCTGACGTAAAGGTTTTGATTTGTTCACTATCATTAAAGAGAACTGATATATAAGTTTCTGGTAGACTGACCAAACTCACAGCACTGGTCTCAAGCTGACCACTGGAAAGAATAGGATAATGATTTTCACCAGAAATATAGTAGGCAACAATATCATATTCCTTAACCTTGATAGTAAACTTGGTTGGAAATTGATAAACAAGCTGAGCTGATTCAACCCAATAGTTAGACTTAATCTGCTCTTCATATTTTGCCCTGTCTAGCAGAAGGTTAATCGTATAATCCGAATCCTGAATGCCTGAAGCCTGTCGGATATCATCAGCCGTAGTGTGCATCGTTCCCTCAACACGGATATCCTTCATGGTCGCATAAGGACTGAGTAGGTAGGCAGAGATAATCAATAAAAGCAGACTTGGAAATAAAATCGTTAGAGCTCGCAAGATATGGAGGCCAGGAATCTTTACTTTGGTTGGTTTTTCCTTTTTAGCAAGATTTTTATCCTGTTCCTCCTTCTCTTTAGACCCTGATTCTTCTATCTCTTCTTCCTCTTTATCAGTCTCTAAGGATTCTACTTTTTCTTCAGACTCTTCCTTAGCTGATTCTGGGTCCTTTGCATTAGATTCACTCTTCTGGTTCTCAGTTTCATCTGACTCTTCGGATTTTGAAGCCATTCGAGCTTGTCTTTCCTTTTCCTTCTCCTCAGCTAGGACCGCCTCTTCCTCAGCCTTCTTTTTTAGATATTCTTGGTTTCGTTTCTGCCATTCTGATAACTCTTTCAATTCTTCGAGGATTTCTTTGCCCTCATTTTTCTTATCTTTTGACATTTACTTTCCTTATGATAAATCTTTTTTCAACAATTGATAAAAATCTGCTAGAGATTTCAATTCCTTAGAAGCTTTCATCTTGACTTGGTAATCTTCCTTGTGGCTTAGTAAGTGAGAAAGCTTCTCTTCCAAACTATCCAAGGTCAAATCGCTTTCTTGAAGCTCTTCTGCATAGCCTTTTTTTACAAAGTAAGCTGCATTTTCAATCTGGTCGCCACGACTTGCTTCACGACCAAGTGGCACAATAACATGTAATTTTGCCATGGCCAAGAGCTCAAAAATCGTATTGGCGCCACCTCGTGTCACAACAATATCAGCCAATTCCATCAAGGGTTGATAGAGATCAGTCACATAGTCAACACGAAAAAGATTTTGGCTCAATTCGTTCAGGCTAGAATCTCCAGTTAGGTTGATAATATTGTAGCGTTCTGTCAGTTCTTTCTTATGGTCTGTCACCAATTGGTTAAAGACACGAGCGCCTGCAGAACCACCGACAAACAATACAGTTGGCAATTGGGGATTAAAGTGGGTTTGGATATCCACCAATTCATCGGGTTCTGGATTTTTTTGATCTGAAACCTTTGTCACCGCTCCCACATGCTCAACCTTAGACAAACTCGAAGCTTGCTCAAAGGTTGAATACATCTTAGTCGCAAATTTATAAGCGATTTTATTGGCCAAGCCCATAGACAGGTCAGATTCGTGAATAAAGACAGGAACTCCTGAAACACGCGCTGCGATAACTGGCGGCACAGAGACAAATCCTCCCTTTGAAAAAAGGGCCTGTGGACGAAGTCGCAACATGATAAAGAGCGATTGGACAATTCCCCAGCCAACTTTAAAGACGTCCATCATATTTTGCCAAGAGAAATAGCGACGCAATTTTCCAGTCGCAATGGAATGGAAGGTAACATCCAAACCGGACTTGAGGATTTCTTGGTGTTCGATACCACGCTTGTCTCCGATATAGTGGACTTCCCATCCATCTTCGATGAACTTGGGCATTAACAAAAGGTTGAGGGTAACGTGTCCAACCGTCCCCCCACCTGTAAAGACAATTTTTTTCATATTATTCCTTTAACTCCGCTACTGTGTCGATAAAGAGGTCGCCACGTACTTCAAAGTTAGCATACATATCCCAGCTGGCATTGGCAGGACTGAGAAGGACTACATCTCCTTGAGTTGCAAGTTCATAGGCCTTGCGGGTCGCATCTGCAATATCAGTCGCATCCACATATTCCACACCAGCCTTGTCTGCTGCCCGTTTGACACGTTCTGCAGACTGACCCAGGATGACCATCTTCTTGAGTCCAGTAATATCTGGAACCAGTTCGTCAAACTCATTGCCACGGTCCAAACCACCTGCAATCAAGATGACCTTGCTGTTGTCAAATCCTGACAAGGCTTTTTGAGTAGCCAAGATATTGGTTGACTTGCTATCATTATAGAATTTGACACCCTTGATTTCATCCACAAATTGGAGACGGTGTTTGACACCACCAAAGGCTGAAAGAGTTTCTTTGATGGTTTGGTTATCCACACCACGAAGCTTGGCTACAGCAATGGTCGCAAGGGCATTTTCTACATTGTGGCTACCTGGAACTCCGATTTCATTCGCTGCCATGACCACTTCTCCACGGAAGTAGAGCTGACCATCTTCCAAATAAGCTCCATCAACCTTTTCCAGTGTTGAAAATGGTACAACAGTAGCCTGTGTTTTGCTAGCCAATTCTTTTGTCAAGTCTTGGTTAAAGTTCAAGACAAGGAAATCAGCCGCTGTCATCTTGTTCTGGATATTCCACTTGGCTGCTACATATTCCTCAAAAGAACCGTGGTAGTCGATATGAGTTGGCATGAGGTTGGTAATAACCGCAATCTCAGGATGGAATTTTTGAACGCCCATGAGTTGGAAAGAAGAAAGTTCCATAACAAGAGTGTCCTTATTTGTCGCAGTTTGAGCCACTTGACTGGCTGGATAGCCGATATTTCCTGATAAAAGACCATGTTGCCCAGCAGCAGTCAAAACTTCCCCAATCATAGTCGTTGTGGTTGTTTTACCATTTGAACCAGTAATACCAACAATCGGTGCTTCTGAAATCAAGTAAGCCAATTCCACCTCAGTCAAGACTGGAATTCCCTTGGTCAATGCCTTTTCAATCATGGGATTGCTGTAGGGGATACCTGGATTTTTCACCATAAGGGCAAACTCTTCATCCAAAAGTTCCAAAGGATGGCCACCTGTAATGACCTTGATCCCTTCTTCCAGCAAACTTTGGGCAGCTGGATTGTCCTCGAAAGGCTTCCCATCATTTACTGTCACAATGGCACCTAGCTTGTCCAATAAACGAGCTGCCGATTCACCAGACTTGGCCAAACCTAAAACAAGGACTTTCTTATTTTTAAATTGATCTATTACTTTCATGTCTCAAACTCCATTTCTACTCTTACTATTTTACCATTTTTATGGAAATAAAAAAGCCACAAAGTGTGTTTGTGACTCTTTCTTCTAACTGATACTCTTCGAAAATCAAATTCAAACCACGTCAGCTTCGCCTTGCCGTACTCAAGTACAGCCTGCGGCTAGCTTCCTAGTTTGCTTTTTGATTTTCATTGAGTATGAATCTTACCATATCATCTATGTGATAAATCGGTAACTCGAATGACTTGGTCCACTTGCTCCCAAATCAGAGGATTGTGGGTCGCAATAATAATGGTTCGATTCGGATTTTTTAAAGATTCTAGGATAGAAAGTAATTCCTCAGAGTTTTTGGGGTCTAGTGAAGCGGTTGGTTCATCTGCGAGAATCAAAGGTGGATCCTTTAAAATTATCTTCGCTAGTGCAACACGTTGTGCTTCTCCTCCTGATAATTCAAAGATAGGTTGCTTTAAATCTAAATAAGAGAGGTTAACACGGTTTAGAGCTTGTTTCATCAAAGACATTTTCTCTTTTTCTTTCAACTTTTTACCAACTAAACCCAGATTGAGATTCTCTTTGACGGTTTGGCTTTCAATTAAGCCAAAATCTTGAAATAAGTATCCCAAGTAATCTCTAAAGAAAACAGAAGGCTTGATGTCCTTAAGAGAAGTACCATCATAGATGATTTGCCCTTTGTCATATGGCTCTAATCGTCCAATCATATTCAAGAGTGTTGTCTTACCACAGCCACTTGTACCAATTAAGGCATAAATTTTCCCACCTTCAAAATGAAGATTCGTATCTGAAAATAGCTGACGGCTTCCAAATTTTTTAGATATATTCTTTAGTTCAATCATCCTATTTTCCTTTCATAATTGTCATAGAAACACGAGATTCTTTATGAGCTTGACGGTAAAGCGTCAAAACTGCACTAGCTAGAAAGACTAATAAAGTGAGCAAGCCAATCACCAAGTCTCGACTGCTTAAAATAAAGAAACTAGCACCAAATACAAAACTGGCAAATTGGCTAACCATATACTGAGCATGTGTTTCAAAAAATCGTAAACCTGAAATTCGTTTAATCAAGATATCTCGACGGAATTGCTCGAAATATAGAAGATTGACAGAATAAAAGAGTAACAAGGAACTAGCTATCCCCACAATAGCTCCTAAGATTAAAGTTGCTGTTTCAGTTTGAACTTCATTATAACGAGTTAGATAAACACTTCTTCCTTCTTTAAGATAGGATACTTGCTCATAAATTCCAGCTTTCTTCAAGAGTTCTAGCCCACTCTCATATCCTTTGATAAAGAGTTGTTTTCCAGCATTGATAGACCAAACAGATTTTGAAATGAAACTATCACCTGTAGATGTTGGAGTAAATACAACTAAAATCGGGTCGGTTAAGTACTGGATGGATACTGGACTTTCACCGTTATTATAAATAAATCGCTTTTCTCCAGTTGGAAGATAGCTAACAATCGCTCTCATTTCATACTCTAAAGGAGCACTTGCCTCCTCACTTGATTGCCCGTAATAGTTCAAACTTTCTTCAAAAGCTTTCTTAAGTTCTGCTTCCTGTGAACGAAGAGATTCTGGTAGTAAGAGTCCAAATTCTCCTTTTTGAAGATGGACTAACTTCTGTTTGGTCTCAGCATCTACCACGACCTTTTCCTTGTCCAAATAACTTGGGCTGACATAGAGAACATTAGCATCTGGACTATAGGTATCCAGTGTCTCTCCCTGTTCATTTTTTCCTTGAGGATTTGCAAAATGAATGAGATTATCTTTTACAAATAGAGCCTGTTCTTCTTCGATTGCTTCCTTGGCAAAGGCATACCACTTATTCTGATTTTCTGTATCTTTTACTCTATCACCTAAGCCAAAGAAAATCTGGTAATAGTCTGCTCTGTCCTGCCATGCTTGTTTTGAAATTTCAAGTTCTTTCAATCGTTGGTAAGACGTCAAACCTGTCTTAACAGCGTATCCCACTGTAAAGACAGCAACCAACTGACACAATAGGGTTAAAATCATCAGGCGTTTAAGGGGTAATCTCCCTTTAATAACAGGAACTAATGCTTTGTAACTCAAACTCATTAGATAAAGAAGCATTAGTAAAATTGAAATACCCAATAAAAACAACAGATAGAAACTAATCCCAAAACCATAGGTGGCTAACAAGATAGGATAAAACAAACCTTGACTAAAAAGAACGACTCCCCCACCTAGGAAGGAAAGGAGGGCTGATAGAAGGAGCCACTTAATATCAGTAGATAAAGAATGCCCCATAATGAATAAGAGAGTCTGACCAGAAAAGAGTTTTATACCTGCTGCTCTCATTTCCTTAATCCGAGTGATAATCACTAAAGCAAAGAAAGATAAGCTAAATATTGCTAAACTAATTAAAATAAGTGGATTTAGTAATATTCGAAAAGCAAGAGTATAGGGAGGTGTCTTTCGGTCAGCAATTGCTTTATAACCCAAATCTCCTAATTTATCGGCAAGCTTTTCTTTCGTCAAGGAGCCTGACAAAAGGAGATAACTATTTAGCGGATCACTACGTTCACGACTTTCTTGGCTAGCTTCTTGGAATTCTTTTGGTAAAGTTCCCTGACCATAAGTTGCATAAGTAAAGTGAGTCGTCCCATCCTTACTCGGCTCTACAATTCTTCTAGCTATTAAACTCTGTTCTGAGTTTGCAAAATTCTCCAATTCCTGTTCAAATACCTCACGCGTCGACTCCTGAGTATCCTTTTTGACACGAAGTAAGGTGACGGAATCATAGCTTGCATATAAATATTGTGGCGCACGTAAGACAATAATCCAAGCAAGGAAGAAGCTGAGAAAAAAAGTTGATAGTAATATGAATAATTTCTTCATAGTAGACTCCTTGTATAAGAGAATAACCCTATAGAAAAAGATTTTATCTTTTATAAATTCTTAGAATTATTTTCCTAGTTTAATCAATCACACCCTGAACAACAAGACAACAATACTCTTCAAAAATCTCTTCAAACCACGTCAACGTCGCCTTGGATTATATATGTGACTGACTTNNTTGAGCAACCTGCGGCTAGTTTCCTAGTTTGCTCTTTGATTTTCATTGAGTATAAATTTAATCCTTTCTTATTTTGAAATCGGTTTCTTATACCGTAAATATATCACTTTCTATATAATCTGTCAATATATTTTGCTAAAATATCATTAGTAATAGAATTTTACAGTTCCCTTAAAAATAGATGTCATTAACGAATTTTATTCAAGTTTTTCCCATTCATATTATCCAAGCAAAAGAGGTGATGTTATAGTAAAAAAACAATTCAAACTATTGTAAAATTCCTACCAAAAAAAGAGAGCCGAAACTCTCTTTTTATCTTCTTTTACTTTTTTTGACTGGCATGAGTGTGATGTCTCTCACACTAAAGTAAGCTAGGATTAACATGGCTATTGCTAGGAATATTTCTGTTGGTAATTGAAAAATTTTCAGAAAAGATAGAGCCAACAAAACCAAAAGTGCCACTAAAATACATACCATAGCGACGATATTGACTGTCCCTTTAATGCTTTCTGGTGTCGCAAATACATAGAGTAGGAGCAGTAAAATCCCTAGGACTAAATAGACCATCTTTCTCTCTTTCTAGCTCTTATTCAGCTGATTTTTTCTTCTTGTTAGCTTTCTCACGCTCTGCTTTGTTAAGGATTTGTTTACGCAAACGGATAGACTCAGGCGTTACTTCCATGTACTCGTCGTCGTTCAAGAACTCAAGAGATTCTTCAAGGGTCAAGATACGAGGTGTCTTGATAACAGCTGTTTGGTCCTTAGTAGCTGAACGAACGTTGGTCATTTGTTTCGCCTTAGTGATGTTAACTGTCAAGTCGTTCTCACGAGAGTTTTCACCGATGATCATTCCTTCATAAACCTCAGTACCTGGGTTGACAAAGATCGTACCACGTTCTTCGATAGACATGATTGAGTAAGTTGTAGCCTTACCAGCATCGATAGAAACAAGGGCACCACGGTGACGACCACCAATTTCCCCTGGAATCAATGGCAAGTATTGGTCGAAGGTATGGTTCATGATACCGTAACCACGAGTCATTGACAAGAACTCAGTTGAGTAACCGATCAACCCACGCGCTGGAACAAGGAAGACCAACCGAGTTTGACCGTTACCAGTTGAAATCATATCCAACATTTCACCCTTACGTTCAGAAAGGCTTTGGATAACAGATCCTTGGTATTCTTCTGGAGTGTCGATTTGAACACGTTCAAATGGTTCGCATTTGACACCGTCGATTTCTTTTACGATAACTTCTGGACGAGATACTTGAAGTTCATATCCCTCACGACGCATTGTTTCGATAAGGATTGACAAGTGCAATTCTCCACGTCCTGAAACAGTCCATTTATCTGGTGAATCAGTTGGGTCAACACGAAGGGAAACGTCTGTTTGCAATTCTGCCTGCAAGCGTTCTTCCACCTTACGAGAAGTTACCCATTTACCTTCTTTACCAGCAAATGGTGAGTTGTTGACCAAGAAAGTCATTTGAAGAGTTGGCTCATCGATGTGTAGGATTGGAAGAGCTTCGATTGCGTCTGTCGGAGTAATGGTTTCGCCGACAAAGATGTCTTCCATACCTGAAACGGCAATCAAGTCACCCGCTTTAGCTTCTTGAATTTCACGACGTTCCAAACCAAAGAAACCGAAGAGTTTTGTAACACGGAAGTTTTTAGTTGTACCGTCAAGTTTAGAAAGGGTAACTTGGTCCCCAACCTTAACAGTACCACGGAAGACACGACCGATACCGATACGTCCAACGAAGTCATTGTAGTCCAAAAGTGATACTTGGAACTGCAAAGGCTCATCTGAGTTGTCTACTGGAGCTGGAATATGGTCGATAATCGTGTCAAAGATTGGTGCCATAGTAGCTTCTTGGTCAGCTGGATCATCTGACAATGAAGAAGTTCCGTTGATCGCTGAAGCATAAACCACTGGGAAATCAAGCTGGTCGTCATCTGCACCAAGCTCGATGAAAAGTTCCAAGACTTCGTCCACTACTTCAGCTGGACGAGCTGATGGTTTATCGATTTTGTTAACAACCACGATTGGGACAAGATCTTGTTCCAAGGCTTTTTTCAATACAAAACGAGTCTGTGGCATTGTTCCTTCGTAGGCATCTACGACCAAGACAACACCGTCAACCATTTTCATGATACGCTCAACTTCTCCACCGAAGTCCGCGTGTCCTGGTGTGTCCATGATGTTAATACGAGTTCCGTTGTAGGCAACGGCTGTATTTTTAGCAAGGATGGTAATTCCACGCTCTTTCTCGATATCGTTTGAGTCCATAGCACGCTCAGCCAATTCAGTACGTGCATCAAGCGTTTCTGATTGTTTCAACAATTCGTCAACGAGGGTTGTTTTACCGTGGTCAACGTGGGCGATAATCGCAATGTTACGGATATCTTCTCTTAATTTTGTCATGATTTCCTCTATAGTATTCAAAATTTATTTTCTAACTGAACGATTATACCATATTTTCAAGTAAATAACATAACTCAAGCAAGTGTAAATGTTTTCACTCTGCTTTTCTTTTCACGTCAAGTCTTTTCAAAGCAAACAACTTATGATAAGATAGGCACAGTATGCGTTTAGATAATTTATTAGCCCAAGAAAAAATCAGTCGAAAGGCCATGAAGCAAGCCTTACTTAAAGGGGATATTCTCGTCGATGGTTGCCCAGCCCGCTCCCTAGCCCAAAATATCGATACAGGACTACAAGAACTCCTTTTTCAGGACCGAATCATTCAAGGATATGAACACACCTACCTCATGCTTCATAAACCTGCCGGTGTCGTGACAGCCAATAAAGACAAGGAACTCCCAACCGTTATGGATCTCCTTCCAACTGACATCCAGTCTGATAAACTCTATGCCGTCGGTCGACTGGACCGAGATACGACTGGTCTCCTCCTCGTGACCGATAACGGTCCCTTGGGCTTTCAGCTCCTCCATCCCCAATATCATGTCGATAAAACTTATCAGGTTGAGGTTAATGGACTTCTGACACCTGACCATATCCAAGCCTTTCAAAAGGGAATTGTCTTTTTAGATGGTACTGTCTGTAAACCCGCAAAACTAGAGATTCTATCTGCAAGTCCCTCCCTCAGTCAAGCCTCTATCACCATTTCAGAAGGAAAATTTCATCAAATCAAGAAAATGTTCCTCTCGGTTGGTGTTAAGGTGACTAGCCTCAAGAGAAGCCAATTTGGGGACTTTACATTGAACCCAGATTTAGCAGAAGGTAACTACCTCCCTTTGAACCAAAAAGAGTTACAAATCATTAAAAACTATTTAGAGATGAGTCGATAAAATAAAAAAAGCTTTAAATTTAAAGCTTTTTTGTTTTTTGCTTATCTAAAAACTACTGCGATTGTTAGAATCCAGTTAAGAACAGAAACTACAAGTCCTACGATGTTGAGAATTTTTTCTGTTTTATAGTCCAGTCCAGATTCTTTTTGGTATGAAAAAGCCAAAACCAATCCTATGATCCCCAAAATCAGACTCACTATTGGAGAAAGCAAACCAAGGACGATAGATAAGATACCTAAAATAAGTGAAGGTTTTTTCTTTTCTTGTGAATTCATATTATAAAATCTCCTTAAAATTAATATAAATGATGATACCATAAAATGCTAGCTTTATCTATCATTCGACAGATTTTTACAGAATGTTAGCTAGTCTTCACTTTCCCTTTCCAAGAATCCAAACCATAAGAAAGGATATAAATCTCAGAAAAACCTTGTTTTTTCAAGTAAAGGGCTGCATTTGTGACACGTTGCGCACGTTGGTTTTCGTAAAGAAGGACAGGTTTATCCTTACGAAGGGCTGCAAGACTAGTCTTCAACTGACTTGAAGGAATATTGCGGGCACCAAGGATATGTTTTCTGTGGAATTCTGCTGGGTCGCGCAAATCAATCAATTGACCTGTACGAATCAAGGCTTCAAATTCCTCATTATCCACAATTTTAGCCGCACGGCGAATACGAAGATAGTTAAAGCCCATCCACGCCAACATTGCCAGTATAAGTGCCCACAAAATCCAAGTAACCATTAGTTCTTTTCTCCATTTTTCTCAATATAATCCAATTCTACCTTGTGCTCTCTGCGAAGAACCGCTTCCGCTTCCAGATAATCCAGTTTGTCCATCAGCCCTGCATCGTAAATCCGAGAGAGTTCCAACTTCATCAGTTCAATATCATATAAGCGTTTTCCCATATAAACAATAATACCAAATCGTTTGAGGAATTGCTGCACATCATAGAATGTTTTCATAAGACTCATTCTAGCAAATTTTTGTGTTTTTTTCAAGAAGAGACTCACACAATACCTTGATTTTCCTATCTTCCTTGGCGATTCTGACGCAAGTGTGGTACAATAAAAACATGAGAATTCAACAATTACATTATATTATCAAAATCGTCGAAACTGGCTCCATGAATGAGGCAGCCAAGCAACTCTTTATCACTCAGCCGAGTCTTTCCAATGCTGTGAGAGATTTGGAAAATGAAATGGGTATTGAAATCTTTATCCGCAATCCCAAGGGCATTACCCTGACCCGTGATGGAATGGAGTTTCTCTCTTATGCCCGTCAGGTTGTCGAGCAAACTCAGCTTCTGGAGGAACGCTATAAAAATCCTGTCGCCCACCGTGAACTCTTTAGCGTTTCGTCTCAACACTATGCCTTTGTGGTCAATGCCTTTGTATCGCTACTCAAGAAAAGCGATATGGAAAAATACGAACTCTTCCTTCGTGAAACTCGTACTTGGGAAATTATCGATGACGTCAAGAACTTCCGTAGTGAGGTCGGTGTCCTATTTTTGAACAGCTACAACCGTGATGTTTTAACCAAGATGCTGGATGACAATCAGCTGCTGGCTCACCATCTCTTCACAGCACAACCGCATATCTTTGTCAGCAAGACCAATCCTCTGGCAAAGAAAGACAAGGTCAAACTATCTGATTTGGAAAACTTCCCTTATCTCAGCTATGACCAAGGGACGCACAACTCCTTCTACTTTTCAGAAGAGATTCTTTCCCAAGAACACCACAAGAAATCCATCGTAGTCAGCGACCGTGCTACCCTCTTTAATCTCTTGATTGGTTTGGATGGATATACCATTGCAACAGGGATTTTGAACAGCAACCTCAACGGAGACAATATCGTTTCTATCCCACTGGATATTGATGACCCAATTGAACTGGTCTATATCCAGCATGAGAAAACCAGCCTATCTAAGATGGGCGAACGCTTTATCGACTATCTACTAGAAGAAGTCCAGTTTGATAGTTGAGAAATCATAAGAACCAATATGTAGGCTAGCAACAACCTGCATATTGGTTCTTTTTACTTATAATTAAAAGTTTCCCCTGCCAACTTATCAGCTAGCTTGGGAAAGAGAGTATAAAACTTATGGGCTAGATTCAACAAAACAGGAAGATTGAGTTCTCGTTTGTTTTTTCCTATAATCTTGACAATCTTTTTAGCCACTGCATCTGGTTTCAACAGGAAGCGTTCAACCGACTTGAGATAGGTGCCATCTGGGTCGGCCTGGTCAAAAAATCCTGTTCGGATTGGTCCTGGATTGACTGTCGTCACATAGACTCCATAGGGTATGAGTTCGAGGCGTAAGGCATTTGAAAAACCAATAGCCGCAAACTTGGTTGCTGAGTAGAGACTGGACTTGCCAGTAGCGATTAAACCTGCCATGCTGACGATATTGATGATATGACCTTTTCGGCTTTCCTTCATACGAGCTGCAAGGCGACGAGACAGATTCATCAGGGCAAAGGTATTAACCTCGAACATCTGGTGAATATCTTGGTCAGAAATCTGGTCAAATTCCTCAAAAATCCCGTAACCAGCGTTGTTAATCAAGACATCAATCTTGCCATAGCGGAGATAGAGATCAGTTACCAGAGATTCTAAAGCTGAGTCATCGGTAATGTCTATTTCAATCAATTCTGCATGGGGATGGTCTCCGTAGAGTTGGGCTAATTTTTCCTTATTTCTACCAAGCAAGATGAGCTGGTCATCTGGCAGGAGTTTGACCATTTCTTGAGCTAGACCACCGCTAGCTCCGGTAATGAGAATAGTAGGCATACTTATCCTTTCTGTGACTGCTAGATTTCCACTTCTTCCAAATCCTTGACCACATGGACGTTTTCAAAAATCGTTGCCGCATCTTTCTTGAGCTTGCTGATATCTTTTGATAGAAAGCGAGCACTGATATGGTTGAGCAATAGTCGTTTGGCACCTGCTTCTACCGCTACTTGTGCAGCTTGCATGTTAGTAGAATGACCATGATTACGAGCAATTATTTCATCGCCCTTGCCATAAGTGGACTCATGAACTAGGACGTCGGCATTGACAGCCAGACGCACACTAGCATCCGTTTTTCGAGTGTCTCCTAAAATAGTGATAATCTTACCCGGACGGGGAGCTGAGATATAGTCAGCTGCCTTGATTTCAGTCCCATCTTCGAGAACAACGTCCTGACCGTTTTTAATTTTTCCAAAAAGTGGGCCAAATGGGACACCTGCCGCCTTGAGCTTTTCAGCATCCAGCGTTCCTTCCAAGTCCTTTTGAATGACACGATAGCCAACACAGAAAATAGTATGATCCAACTCCTCTGCATACACCGTGAATTTATCGGTCTCAAGGATTTTACCTAGAGAATCTTGGTCAAACTCATGAAAATGAATACGGTAAGGCAGGCGCGAACCTGACACACGAAGACTGGTTAAGACAAAGGACTTGATCCCTTGCGGTCCATAGATTTCCAAATCTGTCTGCTCTTCATTGGCCTGAAAGGCACGGCTAGATAGGAAACCTGGCAAGCCAAAGATGTGGTCTCCATGTAGGTGGGTAATAAAGATTTTGCTGACCTTACGTGGTCGAATTGTGGTTTCCAGAATGCGATTTTGCGTTCCTTCTCCACAGTCAAAGAGCCAGACTTCGTTAATCTCGTCCAAGAGTTTCAGGGCGAGACTTGAAACGTTGCGGGCTTTAGAGGGCTGACCAGCCCCCGTTCCTAAAAATTGAATATCCATTCGATACTTTCTAATTAATCAATATATAACATGGCTGTGCGGTTTTCCGATCGGAAATAGCGCTTGCCAGAAAAAGCAGTAGCTTCTTGCAGTAAATCCTCTTGGCTGTAGCCTTTGAGACGCTTACAACCATCAGCCAAGCTTTCTAAATCTGTCAAAGCTGTGAGATTTTCCACACTAACAACTTCCTCATCTCCGACAGGCTTCATGTAAATCTTTCCAGACTCTTCAAATACTAGTTGATGGGGGAAAATTTGCGCAATTTCAAAAAGCAAGTCTTCTGAAATAACCTCTTCATTTTCAGAGAAAATCTGACCAAGACCCTCACTCTCATAACAAAAACCAAAGGATTTACCAGACAAATTAAGTCGAATAAAAGGCTTATTTTCTAGAGTGAAACTAGGTTCAGCATTGTAAAGATTCAGTTCCTGACTGAGTTCCGCAAAATAATCCGTCGCTGCTTGAGGACTCTTTTTTTGATATAGTTCTGCAAAGTAAGCATTGACTACACTTGGCAGAGGTGTAATAAGTGTTAACTGCTCCTGCTCTGTTCTACCAGCTAGAAGCTGATCCAGATAGACCTTATCCAGACTTGTATAGCCCCCATATTTTAGAGCTAAGGTTTTGATATCAGTCATAAAATTCTTCTAACCTCCATTTATTTTTCTCAGAAATGTAGCCTGTAATCACTTCGCCGTCCTCCTGATAATCACGTTCTTCAAGAATCGCAACACTTTCTAAATCATGAATCTTGTAGGACTTGGAAAAAGGCACGCGCAGGGTAAAGACTTCAAAAATATCCTTGATTTTCTCTAAAAACAAAGCCTGCAAATTCTCACGACTATCCTCAGACTTGGCAGAAATGAGGGCATAAGGCGTTTGGGTAGGCGTGAAATCCTCCACCAAATCCGCTTTATTATAAAGGGTCAAGCGAGGAATGTCCTCCATGTCCAGGTCTTTCATGATGGACAGGACTGTTTTTTCATGTTCCTCGTGGTAAGGATTGCTGGCATCGATAACATGAACTAGAAGATCCACATGCTTGCTTTCTTCCAAGGTTGACTTAAAACTGGATACCAACTCTGTCGGCAAATCTTGGATAAAGCCCACAGTATCAGTTAAGGTAACCTGAAGATTACCTCCCAAATGGATACTCTTTGTCGTCGCATCCAGGGTCGCAAACAGCTCGTCTGCTTCATACTGGGTCTTAGCGGTCAAGGTATTCATGATGGTTGATTTCCCAGCATTGGTGTAACCAATCAAACCAATCTTAAAGGTGCTGGACTCCAAACGTTTTTCTCTGACTGTGGCCCGATTTTTCTCAACCACCTTGAGCTGGCGCTCAATGTCTGTGATTTGATTGCGAACACTACGACGATTCAGTTCGAGCTGGCTTTCACCAGGACCACGGGAACCAATTCCCCCTGCCTGACGGCTGAGCATGATCCCCTGACCAACCAAGCGAGGCAAAAGATACTTGAGCTGGGCTAGGTGGACTTGGAGCTTCCCTTCATGGCTTCGAGCTCGCATGGCAAAGATATCCAAAATCAACTGCATACGGTCAATGACCTTGACACCCAGAACTTCCTCTAAATTGACATTCTGCCTTGGAGTCAAGCGGTTATTGACGATGACAGTAGTAATTTCTTCGGCATCCACCATGAGGGCAATCTCTTCTAACTTACCAGAGCCAACAAAAGTCTTGGAGTCATACTTTTCACGTTTTTGTCTGTAGCTATCTACAACGACTGCACCAGCTGTCTTGGCTAGACTGGCCAATTCTTCCATAGAGAGGTCAAAATTGTCCATGCCCTGCAATTCCACACCGATAAGCAGGACGCGTTCCTCTTTTTTCTCCGTTTCAATCATCTAAAAACTCCTCTATCTGGCTTAAAATGCGGTCTTGCACACCAGATTCTCCGATCTGATAAAAAGTCACCTGCATGCGATTACGGAACCAGGTCAACTGACGCTTGGCAAAACGACGGGTCGCCTGTTTGAGACTCTCACTGGCTTCTTCCAAGGTCTGCTCTCCACGGAAATAAGGAAAGAGTTCCTTGTAGCCAATGCCCTTAGCAGCCTGCACATCCGGGTGATGATCAAAAAGCCACTTGGCCTCATCCAAAAGCCCAGCCTCAAACATCAAATCCACTCGATGATTGATACGTTCATAAAGTTGACTACGTTCATCATCCAAGCAGATAATCAATGGTTCATACAAGGTCTCTTGATTTTCCAAATCCTGACCAAAATGGGCAATTTCCAAGGCACGCATCGCACGACGACGATTAAACTGGGGAATTTCAAGGCCTGCTTGCTCTACCAAATGGGCTAATCCCTCATCCGTATAAGGCTCCAAGCTAGCCCGATAGGCCAAAATCTCCTCATGGGGAGTCTCCCCACCCAGGTGATAACCTTCTAACAAGCTCTGGATATAAAGTCCAGTCCCACCGGCGATAATTGCTAGCTTGCCACGGCTGTGAATATCCTCAATAGCCATCTTAGCTTCTGAAACAAAATCAAAAGCCGAGTAAGACTCGGTTACCTCTCTAACATCAATCAAATGATGAGGAACAGCTGCCTGCTCTTCTGGACTAGCCTTAGCCGTCCCAATATCAAGTCCTCGATAGACTTGCTGGCTATCTCCACTAACCACTTCGCCATTAAAACGCTTGGCCACTTCAATGGCTAGAGCCGTCTTTCCAACTGCAGTCGGTCCAACAATCACAATTATTTTTGTTTTCATCTTTTTTCCTTGAAAAATTCCTATTTTTTCGTTACTATTATTATAACACAAAAAGGTCAGTCAGAAAAATGTGACCTCTTGAGGAGGCTGGCTGATTGAGAATATAAAGGAGGAAGACTCATGGCTAAAGGATTCGCTAAAGGTCTTGTAACAGGTGTCGCAGGAACTGTCGCTGCCGTTGCAGGTGCAGTATACGCATTTAAAAAGAAAGTAATCGAACCAGAAGAGCAAAAAGCAGCTTTCATCGAAGAAAACCGTAAAAAAGCAGCTCGCCGCCGCGTATCACGTTAAGAAACAAAAGAAGTTGAGATTTATTTTCTCAACTTCTTTTTTCTATTCTTCTATACTGTGCAAACTAGGAAGCTAGCCACAGGTTGCTCAAAGTACTGCTTTGAGGTTGTAGATGAAGCGACGCTGACGTGGTTTGAAGAGATTTTCGAAGAATATTAAATAGCTAGGTCAAACTTCAACTGTGGCTTGACAGGGTCATAATCCACCAACTCAAAATCTTCTGCTTTAATATCAAAGAAATTGGTCTTATCTGGCACATTTAAAACCAAACGAGGTTGGCAGTTTGACGGCTCACGACGAAGCAATTCCTGAGCTTGTTCAAGTTGATTGTCATAGATATGAAGGTTGTTGATAAAGTAAAAGAATTTCCCAACCTTCCAACCAAAATGCTTGGCAATCATCATTTGAAGAGCCACATACTGCATAGCATTGATGTGGTGGGCCACTAGCATATCATTCGAACGCTGGGTCAAGGTCGCATCCAGATAGATTTCCCCATCTACACGGCGGACATCAAACATGGTCTGAAAGGCGCATGGGAGGAGGCCATCTGTTTCTTCGAAAGCTTGGTAATCCCAGAGCGAAATAATATTGCGGCGGTTCCAAGGGTTGGCTTCCAACTGCTTGAGAAGCTTATTGATGATGTCGTGTTTCTTAACGACCGCCCCGTAACGTTCACCAATAGTTCCTGTATCTCCCACTTCCCAGTCATTCCAGTAGTGAACATTGTACTTGTCATTAAGCACACCTAGGCTATTTGATTGGTCTTGGTAAATCCAGAGCACTTCCTTGATGGCGGATTTGATGGCAATAGGACGCAAGGTTGTGATGGGGAATTCCCCCTTGGCCAAGTCATACTCTGCAAATGCACCCGTTACATACTTGGAGTTGGCAACAGTCCCATCCTTGTACTTAGGACGAGCCTGCTCTGAGAAAACACCGTCTTTGAGGATTCGTTCAATATTTTCTTTAAAAATCGTATCTGCTTTTGTCATTTCGTTTCACCTCATTCATTGTCCTAACTAGTATAGCATAAAAAAGAAAAGAGGAACATTACTAACTCTAGGTTAGCATTTTTCCTCTTTTATTATTTTATTGCAATACAAGTGATGCTGCTCCGATAACTCCAGCGTCATTTCCTAGAGTTGCAAGAGCTAATTTAGTGGATGTGCGTACTTGTGGGAAACTATTTTCGTCGTAAACTTTTTGAACACCTTGTAGAAGGAATTCTCCCGCAGCTGATACTCCACCACCAATTACGATTGTTGATGGGTTGAGGATTGAACCGATGTTGGCACAAGCGATTCCCAAGTAACGTGAGAAGTTACGGTAAACGATCAAAGCAAGGTCGTCTCCTTCTTTTGCCAAATCAAAGACAGTCTTAGCGGTTACTTCTTCTCCATTATCAATCAAGCGTTTCAAGGCTGCATCGCCTTCGTATTCATCGGCATAGCGACGAGTCAAGTTGACAATCCCTGTTGCTGAAGCAACTGTCTCAAGGCAACCTTTCTTACCGCAAGTACATACGATTGGTTGGTCAAAGTCAACAGTGATGTGGCCAAGCTCACCTGCTGCACCAGCCACACCGTGAAGCAATTTGCCTTCAGCGACGATACCGCCACCAACACCTGTACCAAGTGTCATAAAGACAACGTCTGGTTGGTTATCACCAGCACCCATCCAGCGCTCACCAAGAGCCGCTACGTTGGCATCATTATCGATGAAGAATGGAATACCCAAGGCTTTTTCAATCTTTTCTTTAATTGGTTGAAGGGTTTTCCAGTTGAGGTTGTAGGCACCAATAACAGTTCCTTTTTCACGGTCAACCACACCTGGTGATCCCATTCCAATACCTTGGAAGTCCGCTGCTACCAATCCAAGCAAGTCCAAACGATGTTGAATAGACTCAATCATATCATCAACGATATGACTTCCCTCATCCAAAATATTAGTCTTGATAGACCATTTTTCTTGGATTTCTCCTGCTGTTGTTAAGATTGCAAATTTGATAGAAGTTCCACCAAGGTCAATCCCAATAATCTTTTGACTCATCATATTCTCCTTTTTCATTATGAATTAATTGAAAATGCTTACAGCACTAGTATAACAAAATTCATTTACTTATGCAAAGGTTTGCATTAACTTTCTAAATTTTATCTGATTTATGGTTTCCAGAGACCTGAGGCATCTACATAGTAGCGGCCTCCATCAACTCGCTCATTCTTAGCCATTTTACCATCTGATTTCAAATAGTAATTTCCTTGCCATGCATTCTTTGCATAAGATCCATCTGATTTCAAATAATACCAAGCTTGGTAAGAAGAATCATAAACCCACTCACCTTGTGCCATTTTACCGTTTGATTTAAGGTAGTAAGCTCCTTGCCATGCATTTTTTGCATAAGATCCATCTGATTTCAAGTAATACCAAGCTTGATAAGAATCATCATAAATCCATTCGCTCTGGGCCATTTTCCCGTCTGCTTTCAGGTAATAGCTTCCCTCCCAAGCGTTTTTCACTGGGTTTCCATTTTCATCAAAGTAATACCAAGCACCATCCTGCTTAACCCAGCCACTTGCTGTGGATGAAGTTGTATCAGTTTGAGTTGTAGCCGCTTGTTTTGCTTTAAAGGCACCCTTAGGGGCATTTTTCAATTCACAAGCCACACCATCATGATCGCGGTCTAACTTGGCAGAATACCCAGGTTCTCCCTCGTGAATATCTGCGTATCCATTCGCCCAAGCTTCTTTACAACTAGAAAAATGAATGTTTTCTTCTGCTAACACAGGTTGTGAAAACAAGGCTAAAACTGGCAAGCTAGCCAGACTCATTTTTAAAAATAGACGTTTAGTCATTTCCTTCTCCTCTAACGATGTTATCGATTTCACTATTATTTTATCAAACTTATTTCAGCAATTCAAGGAAACTTCTGGTATTTTCTACAAACTCCTTTGGTTTTTCCTTATTCAAGACATGAGGGCCGTCTGGGATAATCTGAAATTGGGATTCTGATATTAGTTTATGAAGACTTCTCATAGAACTAAGATTCGGTTTATCTTTGCTGCCACAAATTAGTAAGGTTGGATAGGGGCAAATCCCTGCTATATCCGTTAAATCAAGTGTCTTCAACTCTTTGGAAATACCTATTATAAAAGTCTTGTCTGCCCCCTGTTTTTCAAATACTTTTTGGGGAAGTAGTTTAAAAATCAGCAACTGAAGATAGAATAGGATATTCTCTGCTAATTTAAGCGGGCATCCTGATAGAATCAATGCTCGAAGATTTGGTAAATCGTAACTGGAAAGTTCTAGTGCCAGGGCAGCACCTAAAGACAATCCAATCAAAACAAAAGGTTCTGTCTCTTGAGCTAGGTGTTGATAAACTCGCTCCTTGGCTTGTTGATAGTTGCTAACTCCAGAAGGAAACAACTCGATAGCCTCAGAAGGATAATCTATCAGTAGATTCTGAACTTCTTTCCAAGACTCTGCTGACTGCCCTAAACCGTGTAAAAATACCAGTTTCATCTAGTTCTCCTCTAGGCTTAATTCATACAAACCTCTCACTGCATTACAGCCGTAAATAGCTTCTGCTTGGGCTAAATCTGCCAAGGTCAAGACTTTCTCTTCTACCTGTCCTGTTTCCAGCAAATGCTGACGGTAAATTCCTGGCAAGATTCCAAGTCGGATAGGCGGTGTGTAGAGTTTCCCAGCAATTTTCAAAACCAGATTTCCGATAGAGGTTTCAAGCAGTTCTCCTGACTTATTGTAGTAAATGATCTCTTGCTCCCCTAAACTCAAGTATGGTCTATGAGTCGTTTTAAAGTGGGTAAAAGCTTGCTGCAAATTGGCTTCTTGCAGACAAAGTTGGGCATGGCAGAAGGTTGGACTGAGAGGTTCCAATACTTGACGATCGACTTCTATCTCTCCAGACTTGCTAAGGCTAATTCGCAAGCGGTAGTCTTGATCAATGTCACAATCCTGACACTCTTCCTCTATCTTTTGTTTCAAGTTTTCTGAATCAAATGGAAAGGCAAAATACCGACTAGCTTTTCTCAGTCTTTCCAGATGTTGTTCTTCAAACAGCAGTTGTTTTTGGCTGATTTTTCCAGTTGTAATTATTTGGAAAAGAGCTTGTTTCCGATAAAGCACAGCAGCCTTTTGATGAACCTCACGATATTCAGATTCCCAAGTGCTATCCCATGTAATACCTCCGCCAACTCCATAGATGGCTTGACCTTTGTGAAGTTGAATAGTACGGATAGCAACATTAAAAATCCGTCGTCCATTTGGAAGCAAGAGACCAATCGTTCCACAGTAGACTCCGCGCGGTTGTGGCTCCAAGTCCTTGATAATCTCCATAGTCGCAATTTTCGGTGCGCCCGTTATGGATCCACAAGGAAAGAGAGAGCGAAAAATTTCAACAAGGTCCACATCCTCTCGCAATTGACTCTTGATGGTCGAAGTCATCTGCCAAACCGTTGAATACTGTTCTACTTGGCAAAGACGCTCCACGTGCTCACTCCCCACCTCAGAAATACGATTCATATCGTTGCGCAAGAGGTCCACAATCATCATGTTTTCAGAGCGATTTTTGGGATCCTGCTCCAGCCAACTAGCCTGTTCAAGATCTTCTTGGTCAGTTACCCCACGCTGAGTCGTTCCCTTCATTGGGCGCGTTGTCAACTCGCGGTCATTCTGCTCAAAAAAGAGCTCTGGACTCATGGAAATCACTGCCATCTCGTCATGTTCCACATAGGCATTGTAGCCCGCCTCCTGCTCTACCACCATACGATTGTAGATAGCAAAAGGATTGGCAGACAACTCCTGCTTGAGTTGGACAGTGTAGTTGACCTGATAGGTGTCTCCCTGCCGCAAATGATAGTGAATCTGGGCAATCGCCTTTTCATAGTCTGTTGCAGACGTTACTTCCTGCCAATTTGAAGGCAAATCAACCTCATCATAAATCAGAGGAATAGGGGATGTTTCTACCCTATCATGAACGGTAAAATATAGCAGATACTCTGCCAGTAAAGGAGCTTTATGAACTGCTAATTTCTCCTCAAAAGCAGGTGCAGCCTCATAGCTGACATAACCCACCACATAGTAGCCCTGCTCTTGGTAGCTTTCCACTTGTGCCAGCAAGGCTGTTACTTCCGCTAAATCTCTCGTTTTTAACTCTTTGATAGGCTGGGTAAAGATGTATCTCTCCCCCAAAGCCCTAAAATCAATCACTGTTTTTCTATGCATAGCTTAAGTATAGCATAAAAAGGCAGATACAGACAAAGCTGATCTACCTTTTTACGATTTTATTCATCCCTATGCTTGTGGTGCAGTAAATAGATCACCAGAGAAACCGTCTGTGTTTTTAAGTAATGCTTTGTACACTTTAGCTTTAAGATTTACAGTATTTGTATATTTGTCTTTAATTTTAGGGTCATTTAACTCCTGTAAATCTTTAGTCACAGCTGCATTGAATAATGCTTGTAGTCTACTATATGAAGAGATGTTTTCACCGTCAATATTAATTTCTGTGAATCCTCTTTGAGCTTTTGTAAGAACTTCCTCATACCAAGTTTTTTTCCAGTCTTCAAGAGTTTTAAATTTACCACCAGAAACTTTATCAATAATAAATTTATCACTTAGAGTTTGACTTGCTTTATTGGCTTCGGATTTATATTTATTAGAAACATATCCGATGAATCCATTTTCGTATCCGAAATATCCCCACATACGAAATGCATTATGTTTAAATGATGCAGCCCCAGGAGCACCATCACTGGTATTACCACCATAGATACCAGTCATCATATTTATATTCACATAAGCAGTTCTAAAATCAGATGGATCGTATGTGTTATTTCCAGGAGCACCATGTTTGGTAATGAAATTATTATCAATTAAATCATTAATGTTATTTAATTGAAGTGCTTTCTCAGTGTCATTTAAATCGCGAATTTTGTCAAACTGGTGAGGTTGTCCGTCCTTACGCATTTGTTTATCCATTTTCTTGAACCAGCTATCATTGTTACCTTGTAATTTTGGTAAGACAGCTTCAGCTTCAAGAGAATCTAACATCATCAGAGCTTCATTATAGTTCTTCATATATTTATCAATAGCTTCTCGTGATTGAAGCTTATTAGGGTTATAGTTGTACCATTGATTACCATCATTTGAACGTTCAAATGCCATATTTAATCCAAGTGCGCCGTATTCACCTTGGTGTCCATGTTCTGCTGGGGACTGTAACATGCCTTGAGCAAAGGCTTCTAAGAATGTTCCTTCACGATGCGTGTATCCTCCATAGTAAGCTACGCGGTCATTTATATGAGTAGTCTCATGCGTAAATGCAGACGCACCATATTCACTAATCATATCAGACATAACAAATACAACTTTAGCTCGAGTATCATTCTTGTCATCATAATATGTAGCATATGCCCCAGCAACAGCTCCATTAGGACCGTAATGCTCACCGACAGGACCATAAAGCTCACGAGTAGGTGGATAAATGCCTGTTCCATCTTCGAACTTACCATATTTATCCATCCATTGCCCCCATTTATGACCCCAAACTTGGTAACCTTCCCATACTGGAGTTACAATATCTTTGACAAGCTTATTTTTTACCGCATCTGTTGCTAAACGATACCAGAAATCAAGATAGTTAATTTGTCTGTCTGCAGCCAAATTAATATTATCCTTCCACTTATCCAGTGTGGTATTGTATTTATTAGCAGTCCCAAATGATATAGTATTGTAGGTCGATATCAAGAATGCTTGGGTTTGTTTAAGGTTAAGGAGCGGTAAAATCATCTTTTGATGGTATCCGCGAGATAAATTGTCAAAAGCACGATACTTAGCAGTTTTAATAGCCTCTTCACGTGACTGACGTTCTGCTACATAAACCTTACCTTCAGTGGAGTGAATAAACCAATCATTCAAATTTGTGTCGGCTGTCAATAACTTCATATTATATCGTAAGAAGTCAATAAGATTTCCAGACACCGTGTTCTTAGCCAATACCTCTCTAAATGCATCATGTGTACGATGACCTTTTAAAGTATTTTCTTTTGAACCAATTTCAATCAGTCTATCTAAGACATCTACATTTTTACCATAAAAATCTGGTTTAAACATCATTAAGTCTTTAATGGTTTTACCATCAAAATTGATACCATAATATCGATTTAGGTAAGCAAGACCTAACATAATTTTTGCGCTATTGTCTTGAACTTTCTTAACAAGAGCTCTTTGAGTTGCGTCTGATATGTTTAATTGATGATCTTCTGATTCCACAAGATGTTTGACAATCGTATCCATATTAGACTTCAATTCTTGGAAATGTTCCTCAAAATAGAAGTCACGAATATATCCATTTTGGCGTTGCTCTGTGTTTGCACTCTTATCTTTACTGTCATTACGTCTATCCAAGATCGAACGGACACCCGCAGACTGAAGTTCTACTGAAGTCAAGGCTTCCTTAACCTTAGTCATCAGATCACTACGATCTTTAACAACCATGTTTGGTGTGTAAACAATATTTTGACCGACTATATTATATTCTTTCACTTGAGCTACTCCAGAATCAGAATTGACTGCCACGGACATTTCTTCCTTTATACCATCAGCGTAGTGAATCATAATCTTATCAATATCAGATAAATCTGTAACAAATTGACCATTCTTCATACCTGTAACAGATAATACTTCTTTCTTCACAAGATTTGAATCTTGCTCTAACTTATTACCCTGATTTACAATCCAGTCTTTGTTATAAAATGGTTGAAGTTTAGCAATATTTCTATAAGCTTGGTCATATTCTGATTTGTAGTTTTGAATCAGTTTATATTCTTTATCTTTAGTTTCAATATTGTTTAATCTATTTGTTTGAAGTTCTTCACTCTCAAACAAATTTGCAGTAATGCCATAACCAGCTACACGTTTATCAGCATCTTCTTTGGAAATTTCTTTCAAATTATGGGATAAAGTATATGACTTACTACCGACACTAACTCCTAAAACACTATAGTTGTTTTTAATATATGGAAATGCAAAATCACTGTCATTAATATCTGGAGAACCATATAATATTTCACCTTTTACTACCTTAGCGTAACTCACATTGTCATCAGCATTTCCCCAAGGCCAGTTTTTACTGATTAAACCTCCAGCTTCAACAGGGTTTGATAAATTAATCACACCTTTCATAACTGACTTACGTAATTTTGTAAATCTATCACGTCCAGCACCATTTATTCTATGTTCCATGACGGCAACAATTCCACCAACACGTACACGATTACCTGTAAGATTAGCATCGACATAAGCTCTATCAATAATACCTTCGTACATACGGCCTGCAATACCTCCCATATAGGAGTTAGCACCATTACCAGTTGTATGGATATTACCTATAAAAGCTATATTTTCAAGTCTTGAAGCATGCTCTATCCAGTTCACAAATCCAGCCACATGATTACGACCTGTAATATTACCCGTTACTTTAACATCTTTAATAAGAGACTGGTCACCTTGCATTTTATGACTGATGACAGAAACATGATCTTCTGACGGAAGATTGATATTCACATTTTCAAAATTAATATTTTGCACTTTACCATTATCAATTAAATGAAATAAAGGCTTTTTCAAATTATAAATAGCATAGTGCTTATCGCCATCACTAGAGAGCGTACCCTTAAAATTACCTGTTACATATGATTTACTACTAACATCTAGATACTGTGCATCTAAACTTTTTCCTAATTTAAACTCACCGTTAGGATTTTTCTGCATAGCATCTACTAAATCTTTGAAGTTATAGTAAACGTTATTTTGCGATGCTTTGGGTTTCTCTATGTAATAAGTGTACGTTTGACTCAAGCTATTATTTGAATCACGTTGGATTAAATCAGGAGCTGAAGCAGTAACTTTAAATAGGGATGTCTCCTCCTCAGTTACTTCCTCTATATTAGTAATGGCAAGCCTTGTTACTTTATTATGATTAGTGGTAATTTTTAGATAATATGACGTTAGATTTTCTGGAACAGTTTCTAGAAGGCTACTATCTGTTTCATTTCCATTCTCATCCACTTTCATCAATCTTGTTTCTTTAATATCTTTAATCTCAACTTTTTTAAGGTCTAGTTGGATTGGTTGATTATCTAAGATTTCTGTTACATCACCGTTACCTCTATCGTAAACCATAGTTGTAGATAGAGTGTATTCTTTGTAATACTCTAGGTTTTTAAATGCTGCGTCTATAGTTTCATTATTTACATCATCGCCTGTAAGCTCTACAGTGCTAACAACTGTTTCTCCTTTTTTCAGAGTAGCTGTAATTGATTTAATTTTTGTTTTATTTTGGTTTTCTAGAGAATACTTAGCAATTGCTTCACGTTCTAATACTTTCTTATCAGTGTTTACAAATTTTAATACTGGTTTTTCAGTCAATGGAACTAAGTTTTTGATAGCTTCTTGTAATCTTCTAGTAGCATCATCTACTTTACTTTGAGTGGCAGCTTCATCTGAATTTACAGGGTTTGCTGCTACAAGGGCATCTTCTAAAGCTTTCCATGTTTGAGTAGTGTATTCTTCTTTATGTTTGCTGTTAGCTGTGTTAATAGCATTTTGCAATGCAGTCTTATCGACGGCAAGAGCATTTATAGCGGCTTGAAGAGCTTTAGTAGCCGCATCTATTTCACTTTGTTTAGGAAGTGGAGTAGTTTGATCGTTGATTTCTTTGGCTTTGATTTCGGCTTGTTTGAAGTTGTTCCAAGTTTTTGGACTGTAGTCAGTTTCTTGTTTTTGATTAGCAACTGTTATTTGCTCTTGTAATTTTGTTTTATCAACATTAAGTGCATCAATAGCGGCTTTCAAGTTCTTAGCGGCTTCATCGATTTGAGTTTGAGTAGCAGTAGCGTTATCTTCTACGGCTTGAGCAGTTTTTTTCGCTTCTTCTAATGCAGACCAAGTCGCAGGACTATGATCAGCTTCTGTCTTAGAGTTAGCATCAGCAAGTTGTTTTTCCAGTTCAGTCTTATCAGTTTTTAATGCATCAATAGCAGCTTTAAGTTTTTTAGCAGTTTCATCGATTTGAACTTGAGTAGCTTTGTCGTTGTATTTTACAGTTTGAGCGTCAGTTTTCGCTTCTTCCAAAGCGTTCCAAGATGTAGCACTGTAGTCAGTTTGAGTTTTTTCGTTTGCAAGGTGAAGTTGTTTTTCAAGTTCGGTCTTATCTGTGGTTAAACCAGCGACAGCAGCTTTAAGTTTTTCATAAACATGATCAACTTCGCTTTGCTTAGTAGCTGGGGTGTTTGTAACTTTTTCAGCTTCAGCTAATACATCTTGAAGGTTTGCCCAAGATGCATCACTGTAGTGCTCTTTAGTTTTTGATTTTGCGTCAGCGATAGTTTTGTTTAACTCAGTTTTATCGACACTTAGAGCATCGATAGCCGTTTTAAGTTTATCTGTCTCGCTATTTACCTCAGGCTGTTTTACAGACTCTGAAGCATAGACACCTTTTGCAGTTTCTAAAACAGGAGTCAATGCACCATAACTTGCTGTAGAATAATCAGTAGGAGAAACTGAACTAGCTTTATCAATTTGATTCTTTAACTCACTTTTATCAACTGGTTCTTTAGTACCAATACCTTTTATTTCATCTACTGGCTTGGTTGTTATTGTATCCTCTAATACTTTACTAGACTGTTTTCCATCAATAGTAGTGACTTCAGTTAAAATAGTGCGTTCACCTGCCACACCTTCTCGAATAACTTTTGTTTCTCCCTTAGTGAGATTCTCATCGTCTTGCTCAATTGTCTTAAAAGGCACAGACTCTTTAGTTACTATAACTTCAGGCTTAATCTCTATTACATTTAGCACACCTTCTTCAGGAGTTGTTTTATGTTCTACTTTTGGTGTTTCGTCCTGATGTTCTACAGTTTCTTCAGCCTTGGTATCTGGAGTTGACTCTTCTTGTTTCGGTGTTTCTTCCGCAGTCTTCTCTTCTTTAGAAGCTTCTGGTTGCTTTTCTGGCTCGACTGGTGCTATTGGTGCCGTTTCGTCTTCTCTTGGTACAACTGGTTCACCTACTTGTTCAACTTTTGATTCCTCAGCTGGTTCCGTTTGTTTTTCTACAGCAGGCGTTTCAACTTTTGGTTCTTCAACAGGTTGATTAGCAGCCTCATCTTTTGTTTTTACTACTTCTGGCTGTTTATCTTCTTGTTTCGGTGTCTCTTCCGATACCTTATCCTCTTTAGGATCTTCTTGTTGTGATGAATCTTTTGGTATCCTTGGTTGCTCCGGTTGTGTAGGTTGCACGGGTTGTTCTGGGACTTTTGCTTGTTCTACTGGTGGTTCAACTTTTGGCTCCTCAGCTTGTTTATCTGATGGTTGACTTTCTGGCTTGACTGGTGCTTGTTCATCTATTTTTGAATCAACTGCTCCACTTACTTCTTCAACTGGAGCTGATTCTGCTGAAGCTTCTTTCCCCTCTTCTGCTTTAGGAAGGGTGTCGTCAGTAGGTTTTACCTCCGATTTTGGTTCTTCCTTTGGACTTTCTTCTGTTTTAGGTGCTTCTTCTTTTGGAGCTTCCTCTGTCTCTACTGCTTGGTTTTTTGGCTTAGCTTGCTCCTGATTTGTTGTTACTTGGGGATTCTCAACTTCGACCACAGTCACCTCTCCAGGTTTAGCTGAGGCTTCTTCTAAAACAGTGTCCAAGCCAAGCGTTTTGAGGATGTCGCCTGATAGATAACCAACATAGCGATAGCCCTCCATTTCAACAACACCCTCTCGACTAGCCGGTGCTAGGGTCGCAACTGGGTCTACAGCCCCTGCACTAGGAAGAACTACCAATCCCATAGCTCCAACTAAAAAGACGCTGGCAATTTTCTTTCTCTTGTAGATTAAAAGCAAGCTCCCAACAGTCAGCAAACCAAAAGCTGTCAAAACAGATGCTTCTGTCCCTGTTTGTGGCAGCTGGTCTTTTTGATACACCAAACCATATACAACTTCATTTCCATCAGGTTTTCCTGTCTTGATTAAATCTTTAGCTTCTTGTGAAATAACCTCTTTATCTACATAGTGATAGGTAGCTGCATCCACTACAGAAGGAGCCATCAAAAGGCTTCCAAGAAATACAGAACCTACAACTCCCTTAATCTTACGAATTGAAAAACGGTCTTTTTTAAACACTTTCATCTCCTTTATTCATTCTCACGACTTTCTAATAGAATCTTGCGGATAGTGCGCACGCGCACCTCCGATTAATTTTGGACGACTAGCCAGCGCCGTTACATGTGCATGACCAATCTCTCTCAAAAGAGGGCGAATCGGAACCTGAACATGCTTGACATGCATGCCAATTGCAGTGTCTCCGATATCCAATCCAGCATGAGCCTTGATAAATTCAACCTCAACTGGATCTTGCATAAACTTAAAGGCTGCCAACTGACCCGAACCTCCTGCATGGAGAGTAGGAAAGACACTGACGATTTCCAGACCAAACTGCTCTGCCACCTGACGTTCAACGACGAGAGCTCGATTAACATGTTCACAACCTTGAACGGCTAAATGGATACCTCTACTACCTAGAATACCCAAGATAGTCTCCACTATCAGCTCACCAATCTCTTGACTGGATTCTTTCCCAATCTGACCACCTATCACCTCACTAGAAGATAGACCTAAAACAAAAAGGGCCCCCTGCTTCAAATTGGCCTTTTCTAAAACATCTTCTACTATCTGACGTGTTTCTCTTTGAATCTGTGTCTCGTTCATCTCTGTCACCTCTTTTGTCACTCTTCTATCATACCGTTTTTTCTTATTTTTAGCAAGATAGACAACCTAGAAAGCTTGCCCAATTACGCATAAAACTCCCAGAATTGACTGGGAGTTAGCTAGTTTCTATTCTATTTATGTATATTTCCACTTTCGTCCCTTTTTGGGGCCTAGAATCAATCTTCATCTGGTAATTGTCTCCAAAATGAAGTTTGAGTCGCTGATCAACATTTTGCAGACCAACTCCCCCACGTTTGAGTTGACTTTGACTACTATCACCAGCATCTTGGAAGCCAACGCCATCATCCTCAATGCGGATGACCAAGCCCGAATCCTGTTTCTGGACAGAAACTCTAATATGTCCCTGACCTTCCTTCTCCTTGATGCCATGGTACAGAGCATTTTCCACCAAAGGTTGTAACACCAGTTTAGGCAAGACTAGATTATCAAAGGCAGGATTTTCAGCAATCTCATATTCCAGCTTATCTCCGTAACGTTGTTTCTGGATAAAGAGATATTGGCGGACATGATTGATTTCATCAGACAGGCAAATCAAATCTTTACCCTGATTGAGTGCCAAGCGGAAATAGGTTGCCAAAGACTTAGTCACCTGAACCACTCTCTGACTATCCTGAAATTCAGCCATCCAGATGATGGTGTCCAAGGTGTTGTAGAGAAAATGCGGATTAATCTGGCTGGACAGGGCTTGAAGTTGGTACTGACGGGTTGTTTCTTCTTGGCTACGAACATCTGCCATCAGCTGATCAACCTGATCCAACATAGCATTGAACTGGCGAGACACTTCTCTCAGTTCATGGGCACCAGTTTCCTTGGCACGCAGATTCTGATTACCAGAAGCAATCTCCAGCATGGTTTCTCTCAAGTCATTCAGAGGAGCAATCCAGCGTTTGAGACTAAGCCACACCAAGCAGAGACAGGCAAGAAGAGATGTGAAACTGGCTCCAAGCAAGGTCCACATGAGTTGACTCCTAACCTTGTCTAACTTCTCCAACGAGGACACACCAAGCACCGTCCAATCAGTTCCTGCAATCTTTTCCTGACTGACGTAGGATTTGTGGCCAGGAGTATAGCCCTGACCCGTCTCGATGTAGGGTTTCATAGCCTCCATTTCGCTAGACGAACTATAAACTGTGTGTTGAGGATGATAAACAAATTCATGGTTTTCATTGATGATAAAGGCAAAACCCTGCTGACCCAACTGGAGCTGCTTGAGATAGGCTTCCAGAGTTTCATAAGAAATATCCAAACGAAGTACACCCAGATTGGCTCCCTTTGCATCAACAAGTTCCTGAGTGATAGAAATAACCCACTGACTATCCGACTTACGAGCTGGTGTCAAAACAGGCTTAGCTCCCTGATGAATGGCCTTTTGGTACCAATCCTCAGCCATCATATCAGAGGAAGTTTTCATCTGCACACTGTCATCTGTAGAAATGACCTGACCGGATTTGGTTACCAGCACAACAGTTTTCAAGTCCTGATCTGCCTTTAAGATGGTCAAAAACAGATTTCGAATTCCCTTGACCTTGTCTTGACTGGGATTCTCAGCATAGGCTAGGACATCCGCCTGCTGGGTCAAACTGGTCGAGGTGGTTTCTAATTTTTTGATATAAGACTGGATAAAGTGGCTAGTCTGACTGATAGTCGTTTGGCTATTACCTTCAATGGTAGCCTCAATGGCTGAAGAACTAGATTGATAGTAGAACGTACCAACCAGAACTAGGAGAATGAGAAAGACCAAAAAGATGGAAATAACCATTCTAACTAGGAGAGAAGAACGCTTCATCGACCTTCTCCCTTCTTAAACTGACGAGGTGTCACACCCGCAATCTGTTTAAAACGTTGGGTAAAGTAATTCATATCTTCAAAACCAACTTTTTCAGCTATCTCATAAATCTTTAAATCCGTTGTTAAGAGCAAGAGCTTAGCTTGTTTGACACGTTCTCGCACCAGGTAATCCTGAAAAGGTAGACCCAACTCTTTCTTAATCAAAGAGCTCAGATAAGTCGGGCTAAAGCCCAAGTCACTGGCCAAAGCCTTTAAACTAAACTGGCTGTCATCTAGATGAGACTGAATTTTCTGGGCCAAGTTTCCTTCAAACTTATCAGTCAATAAATCTTGTAACTGCTCTTCTTTCTCTTCCTTATCCAACTTTTGCTTGATTTTCCCCAACATTTCCTCAATATCCTGACGAGAAAAGGGCTTGAGCAAGTAGTCATCTACACCTAGTTTGACAGCAGACAAGGCATAATCAAAATCATCGTAACCTGTCAAAAAAACTAGGTGAACCTGAGGATAGGTTTCTCGGACCAGACTGGCCAACTGAATGCCATTTAGTTGAGGCATGTTGATATCGGTCAAAATGATATCCGGCACCTGCTTTTGAATCAATTCCCAAGCCTGTCTTCCATTTTCAGCCTGACCGATGATTTCCATATCGTAGGCTGCTACATCGACCAGCTTGGTCAAGCCTTGTCTTACCAGATACTCATCTTCTACGATTAAGATTGTGTAGGTCATGCTTCTCTCCTTTGTCACTTACTAGTATCAGTATAGCAAAATTCTCCTCTAACTGCTTAGGAAAGACTTCTTAATCAACATAATCTAATAAATAAGCGTAGCCTTTTTCTTCCATTTGATCTTTAGGAATAAAGCGGATAGAGAGACTATTGATACAGTAGCGCAAGCCCCCCTTGTCCTGTGGTCCATCCGTAAAGACATGGCCAAGGTGAGAATCTCCAACTCGGCTCCGCACTTCCATGCGCGTCATATTGTAAGACTTATCTTCCTTATAGGTAGCAACATCTGGGCTGATGGGCTGGGTGAAACTAGGCCAACCACAACCAGACTCAAACTTGTCCTTTGATGAAAAGAGAGGTTCGCCAGTTGCCACATCCACATAGATACCAGATTCAAATTTATCCCAGTAGCGGTTTGAAAAAGCTCGCTCTGTTTGATTTTTCTGGGTAACTGCATACTCCTCAGGTGACAGGGTCTTTTTCAATTCTTCATCACTTGGTTTGGGATATTTGCTGGCATCAATGACTGGATAGGCAGCCTGATTGACATTGATATGGCAGTAGCCATTTGGATTTTTCTTGAGATAGTCTTGGTGGTAATCCTCTGCCACTACAAAATTCTTCAAGGTTTCCTTTTCAACTGCCAGAGGTTGATCGTATTTCTTAGCAACTTCATCAAAGACTTGGTTGATTACCTCTAAATCCTTGTCATCTGTGTAATAAACACCAGTACGATACTGAGTCCCTACATCATTTCCTTGTTTATTTTTGCTGGTTGGATTGATAATGCGGAAATAATGAAGCAGGATTTCCTTGAGGGAAATTTGATTGGCATCATAGGTAACATGAACAGTCTCCGCATGACCTGTTTGGTTAATCAATTCGTACTTGGTTGTTTCCCCTCTACCATTTGCATAGCCTGATACGGCATCTGTCACTCCGGGAACGCGGGAGAAGTATTCCTCCACTCCCCAGAAACAACCTCCAGCTAGATAAATTTCGTGCAAGTCTGCGTCTTTACTAACTTCTGTTTTTTTCACTGTTTTTCCTCCTTGGCTAACTGCCGCTTTCTCAATTTGCGAGGCATCTGTCTGTCCTGCATTTCGCATCAATAGAAAATAGAAACCGGTTATGGCTAGGAAAAATACTCCTAGCAACAAGATGATTTTTAACTTATCATTCATAGAACACCTCCTAGGCCAATTCCTTCAAAGTTTGCAAAATCGCATCTTTTTCCATAAAACCTGGTTGCGTTTTGACCAGCTTTCCTTCCTTGTCTATAAAGGCTTGAGTTGGGTAAGAACGGACACCATAACTTTCCAAAAGTTTGCCTGATGGGTCAACTAGGACTGGGAAATTTTTATAATCCAAGCCCTTATACCAATTCTTAAAGTCCGCTTCAGATTGCTCTCCCTTGTGTCCTGGTGACACTACTGTCAAGACAACATAGTCATATCCAGCTTCTTTAGCGATTTCGTCCGTATCTGGAAGGCTAGCTAAACAGATGGAACACCAAGAAGCCCAGAATTTAAGATAGACTTTCTTTCCCTTATAATCAGACAAGCGGTAGGTCTTGCCATCTACTCCAGTTAGCTCAAAATCAGCCACCTCTTTCCCTTTAGCCGTGCTTGTTTTACTAGCTGTCTGCTCCATCTTCATCTCATCTTTCATTTGGTGTTCACTGGTCATGGACTTGCCTGAACAAGCCGTCAAACAAAGGAGCGAACCTGCTCCAAGAACACATGTTTGCCATTTTTTCATACTGATATTCCTTTCCATTTTTATTCAAATAATTGACTTAAAATTGAAGCATTTCCAAACAGAACCAAGATTCCCATCAGGATAATGAGAAACCCACCCACTTTTTTGAGGATTCCGAGATAAGGATGGAGTTTTCGGAAATGTTTCAAAACATAGCTAGAGGCCAGAGCTAGAACCAAAAATGGTAGCGCCAAACCCAGCGTATACACCAACATGAGACCAGCTCCCTGCCAAGCACCTGAGCCACCTGAAGCCGCCAAGGCTAAAACAGACCCCAGAACCGGCCCCACACAAGGTGTCCAAGCAAAACTAAAGGTCAAACCCAGCAAAAATGCCTGACTATAGCCCTTACCATGTTGCCCCTGTCTTTGCAGTTGTAACCTCTTTTCCTTATAAAGCCCCTTAAAGTGTAGAATCTCCATCTGGTGCAAGCCTAAGAGAATGATAACCGCACCCGTCACATATTGGAACCAAGAAGCATAAAGCAAATCGCCTAAAAAACCAGCTCCATAGCCCAACAAAATAAAGATAAAGGAAATCCCCGCTATAAAGGCCAGCGTTCGCAATAAACTAGTAACTGAGATTGAAAATTTGTTGCTAGAAGCCTGAGCACCATCCTTATCATCTAGTAACACCCCTGCATAAACTGGTAACAAGGGTAAGATACAAGGAGAAAAGAAGGATAGAATCCCTGCCAAAAAGACACTTAGAAAAAAGAAAATATGACCCATAAAGTTCCTCCTATCATTTTATTGATAGGTTTATTATACTCCTTCCATTTTCGAAAAAACAGGGACAATGATAGGGAAAAATAGGAATTTAATCAGATGATTTAGAAATCTTAGACAAAAACTATACAAAAACTACCAAAGCACAAAAGCGCATAGTATCAAGGTTCTATAAAGCCTCGATACTATGCGTTTTTGTAATAGATAAATAGTTAGTCTTTTCTAAAGCTCGGATCTTTCAAACTCTGTATACTGGCATTGATCACCGCGCCTAGGATAACAATTTTAGCAATCAAGATAAACCAAAACATCATAACAACAAGAAGAACGGAACCTAAAATTCGGACATCCACCAAATGATGGACATAGTAATTGAGATAACTAGAGAACAGAGTTAGTAAACCTAAAATCACTAAGAGGACAAAGGCACTGCCTGGTAGGGTATAGCTAATTTTCCTGTCAGATAGATTGGGAAGAAAATAATAAAGCATGACCAAGATAGCAAAGAGGAGAGCGTAAGTCAGAGGACCTGCCAAACCTTGTAAAGCCTGATAGATAATGCCATCTTTTGTCCAATAATGAGCAAGTAAATCCAAAATCATCTGCCCAAATAAGCTCAAAAACAAGGCAAAAGCAAAGAGGAGCTGCAAACCAAAACTGACTAGGAGACTTACCATCTGATGGGAAATAAGTCCACGACTCTTTTCGACGCCATAAGCCTTGTTAAAAGCTTTTTGCAAGAAATTCATAGATTTTGAAAAACTCCATAACGCCGACAAGACAGAAAAACTCAATAAACCTGTTGAAGGTTGCGTCAAGACTTCTCTGGCTATTTTTTCCACACCTTCATAGAGGCTTGGGGGCAGGACGTCTTTCACAAAGCCCAGAAATTCTCCCACAGGAATCTGAAAATAAGGCAGGATATTGACCACCACCAAAAGCAGGGGGAAAATCGAAATCAACCAATAGTAGGCTACTGCAACACTGGTCAACTCACTATCTGATGCTTGATAATAATGTAAAAAGGCTTTTAATAGAGGCTTATCTATCAGCACTTTCCACCACTTTTTCATGTCACACTCCTTCACTTATAATCTTATACTCAATGAAAATCAAAGAGCAAACTAGGAAGCTAGCCGCAGGTTGCTCAAAGCCCTGCTTTGAGGTTGTAGATGAAACTGACGAAGTCAGTAACCATACCTACGGTAAGGCGACGCTGACGTGGTTTGAAGAGATTTTCGAAGAGTATTAACTAATTTCTTCTTACCAATTCCACCATATCATAAGGCAGGGTATTGGCCGCTTCCTTCAGAGAATAGTTCTCTAAGTTATTGACATTTTGTCGTAATTTCTTGGCATACTTGGTCGTAATCAATCGTTTCTCTTCATATTCAAAAATCAACTTGCGCTCCAAATAATAGCCCCTCAGCATCTCATCAATATTATTAGGTTTGATACGTGTAATAACCCGTTCGACAAAGGCACCACTGCTGATAATAGCTGTTTCACGAAGACGAGACTCCTGCATAAAACTAATCAAAGAGCGTCTATATACTCCCTTCAGGTTTTCCAAACTTTCAATAATCATCTCTGTATTGGCAAGATAGAGCTCTGCAATTTGGTCATAATCAAGAGCACGGAGACGGCTTTTCTCCTTGTCCTTCCAGCTACGGAAGGTCTTTCCGAGAGTAAAAACTTCATGAAGGAGAAAACGTAAAATCCGCAAAGAAACAAGGAAATAATAGGTCAATCGTGATGCAAATTTACGATTGATGCCTCGTTCTATATTTTTCAGATAACGTTGGTAAACTCGGTAAGCACGATTGCTAATGTTTCCCTCTTCATAGGCCTGTTCCAATCCATCACTTTCAATACTAAGAATCAAGAGTTTCAAAGCAGCCCAGTCTTCTTGAGCTCCCTTATTTTCTTGACTCAGGATGAGATTTTCAATACGTCCATGGTAATTGTCAATGGCTGCATAGAGAGGAAGCTTATTTCTGGTATCTTCCAACTCTTTTTCCAACTCTAGCGTTACTTCATTCAAAATGGCGATATGCATGAGATAATCCTTGCTTTCCTCCTGTTCATCAGAAAGATGAGGCAAGACCACGAGGCCTGTTAAAAAGCTGACAAGCGTCACACCTGCAACAAGGAAAAGCAAGAGAGGATACTCCTGCTCTAAATTACTTGGTATCAGAAGAATCGTAGCAATCGACACCGTTCCCTTGACACCTGAGAAGGTCAAGAGAAGCATGTCCTTCATATACTTATTTAGCTTTTTCTTGAGACGTCTAGTCCTATAGGCATAATAGCCATAGATCATGACAAAACGAATAGCAAAGAGGACAAAGGTCAGGGCGACAAGAGATCCCAATAAAAGTAAGGGATTATAGATTGGATTGGTTAAGATAGGCTCTGCTATCATTTCCAGCTCCATCCCTAAAATCATAAAGACAGAACCGTTGAGCATAAAGTTGACTGTGTGCCAGACCGTCTCGGTCACCGTATCCACTTGGGCTTCGAGGAGCGTAATTTTCTTAAAACGGCTTGCCTTTAAAATCCCAGCAACTACGACGGCAATAATCCCTGAAACATGGACTTCTTCTGCCAGGAAGAAGGTCACCAGAGGCAAACTCAATTCTAATAAAAGCTCACTAGCAATATCCGTTGCGCGCACACTTAGCAAGAAGCTATGGAGGAAACGGTTGGTCATGGCTGTTAAAAATCCAATTAAAAAACCACCTAGGATTGAAAAGATGAGCGAACTACTAGCTTGCCCAAGAGAAAAAGCTCCAGTTGTCCAAGCTGTCAAAGCTACCTGAAAAGCCACCAAACCAGAAGCATCATTCAAGAGTCCTTCACCTTTAAGAATATTGGACACGCGCTTAGGAAAGCTAAAGCGCTCAGAAAGAGAGGCAAAGGCAACCAAGTCCGTAGGGCCAAGGGCCGCCCCAACAGCCAAACAAGCTGCCAAAGGAAGGCTGAACCAAAGAAGGTGGGCCAAGCCACCCAAACTCAGAGTCGAGATAAAAATCACTGGAAATATGAGATAGATAATAATTCGCCAGTGTTTTAAAATAGCTGTAATATCCGCTTCTTCGGACTCTCGGAAAAGCAAGGGCCCGATAACCAGTGCCAAAAACAACTCCGTATTGAGGTGAAAGTCGGTATTGGGTAAAAAGAGACCAATCACAATTCCCAAAAGAATTTGCACCAAAGGGAGAGGCAAAAAGGGCAGGAGCTTATTGGTTGTACTTGAAACAATCAAGACCAGTAAAAACAGGATGAGGTAAATCAGTAATTCCACGCACGTCCTCCTTAATCTTTTTTACAACAGGATTCAAAAATCTCCTTCTGCTCTTTGATTTTTTGGTCAATCTTGGAACAATCCTTGTGCTCAATTTTTCTCTGGCACCGTTCCATTTCAAGAGCAACTAATTTTTTCTTGATTTTAAGCATTTTTTTGCTCATATGCGCTTGGTCTAGCACTCCCACTGCTCGTTCGTGGTGGGTTGATTCAACAAAATTCTGGCGCATGGCATCCAGCTTTTCACGTAGGTATTGTTTATCCATGTCTATATCTCTCTAATTTTTCAATCATTACTAAAAATGGTGGGTTGTTGACTTGGTTTAAAGTTCGGTAAATGGCAGCTGTGTACTCTTGTTGGTTCAACTGGCTAACAAAATCCAAGACAGCATCCCTCTCTAGGTCGCCTCCTTCATGACCGTAGTAGATCATGATAGCAATTCGTCCACCTTTGACAAGCAAATGACACAGCTTTTCTAAGGCTTCAATAGTCGTCTGAGGTTTGGTAATGACTGACTTATCAGCTGATGGCAAATAGCCTAGATTAAAAATCCCTGCCTTGGCTTCTGTCACAAACTGGTCCAGTATCTCATGGCCTTGCAAGATTAACTGGGCATTTGTCATTCCAGCCTGGTCCAAACGCTCTTGGGTCTTTTCCAAGGCTTGTTCCTGAATATCAAAAGCATAAACTTGCTTAACTAGCTTGGCTAGAAAAAGCGTGTCGTGACCATTTCCCATGGTCGCGTCCACTACGATATCGTCCTGAGTCACTACCTCAGCCAAAAAATCATGTGCCATCTCAAGTGGTCTTTTCATTTTCAAACTCCTGTTTTACAGCCTTGCATCCTTGAACGCTTCCACGACGTCGCATCTCCATCTCAATGCTGTTGAGGACTTCCCATTTATTGAGGCTCCACATAGGGCCAATCAGCATATCTCTAGGTGCATCTCCTGTGATTCGATGGATGACAATATGTTTGGGAATGATTTCCAATTGGTCGCAGATGACCTTGACATATTCGTCCTGACTCATCAACTGTAAGCGTCCTTCGTGGTAATCTCGTTGCATACGAGTATTTGTCATAAGATGGAGCAAATGAAGTTTAATCCCTTGAATATCGTTATCGGTGACACAACGGCGGACATTTTCAATCATCATCTCATGGGTTTCACCAGGCAATCCATTGATCAAATGAGAAACAATCTCAATCTTAGGATACTTTCTCAAACGCTTGACCGTTTCCACGTACAACTCATAGGAGTGGGCACGGTTAATCAGGTCAGAGGTTGTTTCATAAGTGGTCTGCAAGCCCAATTCAACCGTCACATGCATGCGCTCCGATAACTCAGCCAAATATTCGATGGTTTCGTCTGGTAAACAGTCTGGGCGCGTTCCGATATTGATTCCTACTACACCTGGCTCATTGATAGCCTGCTCATAGCGCTCTCGGATGACTTCCACCTTTTCATGGGTATTGGTAAAATTTTGAAAATAAACCAGATACTTCTGCACATCCGCCCACTTACGGTGCATAAAGTCAATTTCCTTATAAAATTGCTCACGGATAGGCGCGTCCGGTGCTACAATAGCATCTCCAGAACCTGAAACCGTACAAAAAGTACAGCCTCCATGAGCCACAGTCCCATCACGATTGGGACAGTCAAACCCCGCATCAATAGGGACTTTAAAGGTCTTTTCTCCAAATAGTTTTCGATAATAATCATTCAAAGTATTATAAGATTTCATAACTTTCATTATAACAAAAATCACCCACAATCTCAAAAGCCTGACTTTCCTATAAATTCCTCTGTTTCTCGTTTCCATTAGCCATTTTTTATGATACAATATGGATATGATTTTAATGAAATTAGCATCTATTTTATTATTGATACTGACCTTAGTAGTCTGCATTATCATAACCAAACTTTTTAGATTAAAAAAACTAGGACGAAACTTTGCGGATTTGGCTTTTCCAGTCTTGGTATTTGAATATTACCTGATCACAGCTAAAACCTTTACCCATAATTTCCTCCCTAGACTGGGCCTAGCCCTCTCAGTCCTAGCCATTATTCTCGTCTTTTTCTTCCTTTTTAAAAAACGCAGCTTTTACTATCCTAAATTCATCAAATTCTTCTGGCGTGCAGGATTCTTATTAACCCTTTTCATGTATATCGAGATGATTGTTGAATTGATGGCTCAGAAATAAAAAACTAAATCGAAAACACCTCAATCAAACTGAAATACAGTGATTGAAGTGTTTTTCTTTATATCTTTTTTAATAATTCTTATACTCAATAAAAATCAAAAAGCAAACTAGGAGGCTAGCCGCAGGTTGCTAAAAGCACTGCTTTTAGGTT
>NZ_VMMU01000006.1:0-7859 GCF_013277385.1 Streptococcus sp. 544 | reverse complement strand
ATTTTCGAAGAGTATTATTTTCCTTCTTTATTAGGAAAGAGGTAACCAATACCTACACAAGCCAGCACGCCTGCTCCAATCACCAAGCCACTTGAAATTGGCAAAAGGTCCAAAATTGCATTTGCGATGATAAAGGCAATAATGAAGCACATCAGACTAGCCTTGTAATCCTTTTTTAAAAGATTCTCTAGAGTGAAAAAGAGGAACAAGCCTACCGGAATCAGTGACCAGAGATTGACATCTAAACTTGGCCAGCCAACAGAACCAAAATACACTACTGTCGCTGCTGCTACTAAAAATACAATCCCTAATAATTTTTTCATTTTGATCTCCGATTTCTTTTTTAGGAACTTTAGTTATCTGATAGTGAGGCCTCACGTCTCTTACAAAAATCATTATAGCAGAGGTCAGTTTCAAGAACAAGGTCTTTTGCCTATCTGGTCTTTATCTCGGTCTAAATGGTTCAATAATAGCGATAAAATAAGGAAGCAGGTGAAAAACTTCCTTCCAAATAAAAAGGAATTAAGCAACCAAACGCTACTTAATTCCTTGAAATTGTCTCATCACCTCTATTAGCCTTTAAATTTTGATAGACTCTATTTTCTAATCAATATGACCAATATTGTCAATACTAACCCTTTCAATCAATTCATTAGTTATCGAAACTAAGTCTATTAATAGATCCAAAAAAGAGTATCAATAGTAAAGTAAACTAAATAATTAAGTTATAAATAGCTATTTTTACAAAACTGTTTCATCATCATACTATCTCAGTACACAAACCATTTTTCTATAGCTTTTGTCTTAATCTTGATCTTTTTTCTTTAATCCAAGAAATGCACCTAAGGTAAACATTATTCCAGCAATGAATGGTGTAAAACCTTCTCTAACTGTTCCGGTTTTTGGCAATCTATCAGAATTGTTAGTATCCGATTTACTATCGATATTGGTATGTTTATTAGCTATATTCTCTGGTTCATTAAGATAAACTTCCTTCTTATTTTCAAAGTTTTTATCATTTTTATCAGGAACTGGAGCTGTAACATCCTTAGTTGAATCAGATCTTTGACTTTCATCTAATTGACTATAATTTACTTGTACAGAAACTGTAGATTTGACATCCTTAGTTGAATCAGGTTTTTGTGAATGATGTTCTCTTTGTAAATCCTCCTTTTTGTAATTTTCATCTAATTGACTATGATTTGCTTGTACCTTATCTTTCTTTTTCGATACATCAAAAGTAGGTTTATTTTCCTCCTCCTTTTTCTCCTCTATTTTCTTGAATACAGGTTTTATAAGGGTATCTTTTGATAGATTAAGAACATAGCCAACGTCTTTTTTCCCTTCGAAACCAGAAATTTCCCAGCCATCAAATTGATATCCTTTTTCTAATTCACCCTCATAGACAGGTAAAATGAAATCTTCTTCCGACACTATCGTTGAACTCATTTCTTTTCCATTTTGAATGGTCACAGTTACCCTATGAGGTTTTAGTTCTCTTACCTCTCCCGTATCTTTGTTTAAAATGAATTCTTTTACGGTTGTATTTCTTGCGAAATCTTTTACAAGAATCTTAATATTTAGTGTCTTATCTGTTAGTTGTTTAATATCATCAAATGATTTATATTCTTTTCCATTTACATAAATATGTTTGTCTTGAATCTCACCATTGAATCCATTATCTCTTTTATCATTGATGTTAAAGACTACAGATTTTCCATCAGCATATTCGATACTTGTATTTCCCTTGGGATCAATGTTTACTTCTGGTTTAACATTATCATATAAAAATTGATAGTGTACTCCAACCGCTTTCGCATTCAAATTGCTATAGCCAGTTTGAAGATAAACATTTCCATCCATATCTGTTACCTTATCTGGAAATCCGTTTGCTTTATAATCTTTCATCCCCCAGTCCATGATGTCACCGTCTTTAACATTAAGCTTAACGTTAAAATCTCTAGTGTTATCAATGTGTAAATCTCCGTAGATTAAATAATTATCTACAACAGATTCATTAACTCTCAATTCCCAGTTAAAACCACCCTTATCAGAAATCTTACCTCTTAAATAAAACTCTGGATTTCGTACATAAATTTTATTAAATTTAGATGGATTAAAGTAGTTCTTGTCCATTGAAAGATTTACTGGTTTTGCATCAATAAATAACGTAGAGCCATCTTCTTTTATAGCTTCTACATTGGACTTATCCTCTCCAGTGTACTCTTTACCATCCTTACCAAATAATACAAGTTTAGACGGATCTGTTACAAGATTTCCGTCTTTATCGATTGCCTCCCCTTTATCGTTCATTTTAAATGTAAACACTTGATACCTTACAATGTTAAAGCCGTCCAAAGCCGACATTAATACAGCTTGAGTACTTCTTCCATCTTCAACATTTCTACTGTCAGAATAAATTATTTTTTCTGAAAGGGCTCTTAGATTAGGATTGGAATTTTGTATTTTTGCTATATCTTCCTTGCTATAGACTCCATTTCCTTCTAACATATCCGTTTTTCCAGGATTATAGGTAGTCACTTTTAGTGCATAGCCTTTTCTCAGAATGATATTATCCTTTAATAGATATTGTTGTTTTTCTGAATCAGAATAGATTTTACCAGATTCCATTTCAGTTAAATTATTTGGTTTGTTCTTTGAAAGATCTCCTTCCCCTAATTCTATTATATTCCCATAACTTGATGCATAGGGATATTCTGTCTTAGTTTCCCTATTTTTTTCAGGCATTCTAATCTTCGTTTCAGCTTTTCTCTGACCATCATCTGTAACAAAGAATCTCATATCTCCTGCAAAAGCTAATCCATCCACAATATCATTAATATTAGCGTATAAATCAAATGTCATCGTTTTTGAATTGGAATCATACTTGGTCGCTTTGATTTCTATATATTTATAGGTATTTCCATAATATACCTTGGCATTTTTAGACACATTACGTATCTTTCCAAGAATTTCAAAGTGTCCATCTTTAGACGGGCTTAGAACACCATAAATTTTTGATTTGATTTCGTCAAGTTTTTCAGTTTCATATTCTAAGGCGCTACCATCGTCATAGGCAGCTATATTTCCTTTATCGTCATATCGATAATCAAGTTCTACTGTTCTTGTACCACCATTTACAAAGTCCTCTTCTTCCCTATATTTCTTTTTAATGAGTTTCTTTAGGTCTTTATTTTCAAAGTTTCTAATTGTTGAAATAGTTTTATTTATTTCAAGGCTAGCTTCTCCCTCAACTGAACTTTCTTCATCTGGTTTTGAATCTTCATCCTTAGCTTGATTATTATTGGTATTTTCCTCTGAGCTCTTTGCATTTTTGAGTTTATCTTCAGAAATTTCACCAAGTTTTTCATATTTAGAAGCATCTTTGTCAGGATCTACTAGGTAATAAGAAATCATCCCCTTTTCATCAGCATGATCAGCAAATTTAATTCTATGAATCTTTGTGAAATTACTAGAGCCATCTAATGCAATGACTTCAATGATTTTTCCTCTTAAATCTCCTGCACCATTAATTTCATAAATAGTATTTCCGTCTTTGTCAAGTTTTCTGTTTCTTCCTTGACCCTCACCTGCATAAGTTACTTCAAGATTTTTCTCAACCTCTCCATCTTCATTAACAAGAGCGGCGCCAGCATACCAAACTTCGTTTGCAATCTCGTCAAATTTTTCAGGATGTTCTTTTTGATCTCTCGCAAATAGGGTTTCATTCTTGTATTGGTCTTTTACCTTGTGATAAGTATCCTTTGTGATCAGCTTAATTTTTTCAGGATTTGAAAAATCAACCGAAACAATCTTAGGGGCTGTGTTATCAATTTTTACAGGAATATAGGAAACCTGCCATGGATAATCTTTAGTTAATCTATATTTAAATTTATAGAAATATTGACCTTCCGCAATCGGTTCAAATTGACCTCTTATCTTAGTAGCAGGATCTTGATTATCCTTACTTTCTGGTGCATTTTCTTCTCTACCTCTAGGATTATAGATGAGTCCATCCCACTTCAAGTCACCCCAAACTTTTAGTTTAGATGATTTGATTCCCTTTGCATCATTGCTTTTAGAGTTTAAAATTCCTTTAATAAAGTGTTCTCTCGAAATGACTTTTAAGTCTCTTTGATTTTCTCCCTCTTTATTTGTATTTACTATTGAAATTAATCCTTCTTCTGCACTTCTTAATACAAGTGGAGAAGGTGTTAATCCTCTTTCAAGTTGAGCCTTTTGAGGATTTCCATTTGAATCTAAAGGATAAATGTTAGCAATATTAGAACCACTTGATGATGCATTTAGCCCTTCGTTATTGAAAGCAAATAATTCTGGATTTTGATCTAGGGATGTTCTATTTTTATCTTTTCTATTTTGTATAACTCCTGCTGGATTAAATTTATCTATACCATGTTCTCCACCAATTCCCTTATTTAAGGTTCCTGGAATTTTCGGTTTACCATCATCATCATAACCTCCCATTGTTTTTGATTTTGATCCTTCTTCCCAAGCCCATTTATCAAGGATTGGTTCGTGGTTCCAATTCCCAGCAAATCCCATTAGAGGCATTGATAAAGAAGGTTGGAAGTTTATTTTCTTCCCGTTAGAGTTTAGAGCTTCCATTTCTTCTACTGACTCAAAATGAATAAATGATTCTACAAATTTATTTTTGTCTTTAGCCTCTCCAACATTTATAACCGCATTCAAATCAAAGCTAGAATTTGCGCCTATAGTGAAAGTATCATGCTCAAATGTGATATTTGCTCCTTTGATTTTTTCTGGGTGGATTTCTGGAACAATTTGCTTACCATCTGGAGATTTTTCATCTTTGTATGTTTCATCCAGTTTTAGTCTGTCAGTTAGAGCATCTGTAGTTATCGCTGATGCTGAAACTTTAAAAGTCAAAGGTCTGTTTGATGTATTGTGAAGCTTAATTGTAAAATATTTTTCTTCTCCTTTTATTTCTTTAAGAGAAATAGAACCATAAGAGTTTACCAAACCTTTAGAATCCTTGTTTTTGAAAGTCGCTACAACTTCATTTCTCAAAGCATTGGCCACATTAATTAGCCCTGCTCCCTGTTGTCTAGGTGATGCAAAGTATTGACTTTTTTCTTTCCAAGACGTTGCATCCATCATCGGTCGCGCAGTATTTTGTAGAGCAATTTTTGTAAGACTTGTAAGATCTATTTTGTCATCTCCCTCAAGATTTTTCAATACAGGTCTTTCAAGCATTTCCTTTAACTTCGGTCTAATCAAAACAGTAGAAGCTGCTACGATTGGAGTTGCCATACTAGTTCCTGACATATAGCCATAAGTTGATTTCCCATTAATGACATTGAGAGTAGATTTAATGTTTTTACCAGGTGCTGAAACATCGGGTTTTAAAAGTAAATCTATTCTTGGTCCCCAAGATGTGGATCCTGCTGGAACGATGACATCTTCTTTATACAATTCTTTGTCTGTGTCAGGTGCAAACTTAAAGTCAATCTCTTTTTCGTCACCTACATTCGGTTTATTAGAATTATAGCTTGCCATATCAATTGGATAGTATTGCTCCAATTTATCTTTGAAATCTTCCTTACTATTTCTTTTAACCTCAGTTTTTTTATCAGGATTAATCATGTTCCATAACTTTACACCATCATCTCCTGAAATTGAAAATACTTGACTTTTAGTCCCTTCATCCGCTTCATATCCCATAGCTGGAAGCTCTGTCCAATTATCTCTATTGTAGTAATTGACAGTATTTACAACCATAATGGCGCGTGCGCCCTTATCCGTAGCTTTTTTAAAAGCATTTTTTAAATCCTTTGTATAAATTCTATCCATTACTGCAATTTTGCCCTTAAGATCCAAACCTATCAACTCTTGGTCTTGGCCTTTGCCTATATATACAAATTTCAATTTATCAGGAGCTTTTGAACCATCTTCATTTGTTGTGATTTTATTCTTATCGAAAAAGGCTCCTATATTTCTGTATTTAAAACTTTTTCCTCCAATCTTAACTTTATCAAACTCAACTGTTTGATTTTTAGCAGATGCAACCGCTATCGCATCTTCATGTGCTGCTGTTCGCGTTACATTTCCAGTGTCGGTCATTTTCAGATGATTATTTGCCACTAAATCCCAAGAAGAACTTGAAGCAGAAGTCGCATAGTTACCCGTAGCTACAACCATTGGAATGCCTGCTTTTCTTAATGCTCTAATAGCTTGCCAATATTTCTCACCTACAAGACCTGTTCCTGTAAAGCCAGATGATACCGAAACAACATCGACATTGTGTTTGATCGAATCTTCAATAGCATGAAACATTGTTTCATCTCCTGCGAAGCCAGATCCTGCGTCAGAGTACATTTTATAAGAGAATATCTGTGCATTAGGAGCAATTCCATCTATTCCATTAAAGTTCTTGATGTCTTTTTCAGTATCATTTCCCGCAAGAATCCCTGCAATATGCATTCCATGTGGATCAAAATAATCACTTCCATCATCAGCTTTTTCTACAGTTATTTTACCACCATTATAATAATTGAAAGCATGAGGAATCTTATCACTCAACCAGAAATTTTTATCAGTACCTTTTAAGTCTTCTTTTTTAAATCTCATTGAGTCTTTAGCATCATCATCAATCCTCATGGCCTTATGCCTATAATCTGTCCCGGTATCGATATTTGAAATGACCATACCTCTACCATCAAAGTTTTTCCCAAATTGAGCATTAATGGCCTTTAGGTAATCGATAGCCTCCTCAACTCCAATTTCCTTTCGGGCATGATTCATCATGGGTTGGAGTTTTTGTGACCGTTCAACCGATGAAATACCTTCTATTAGTTTAATTTTATCCAGATTATCTGGAGTTGTTTCTATTGAAACACCATTAAAAATCGTATTATAGGTATATAAAACGTTTGTATCCTTAAGATTGGATAATTCCTTGATTGCTTTTTCTCCAGATTCTTTATCTTTAAATTCAGCAATATAGACAAGTTTATCCTCTTTTTTGGGACTTTCTGGGTCTTTACTTGCAGACGAGTCCGCTTTATCTTCTTTGGATTGATTGGAATCTTCTTTGATTGTTGCTTCTTCATTGCTAGTTTTGTTATCTATCACAGATTCTTTACTAACAACTTCTTTTTCCTCAATAACCGTTGTTTTCTTCTCTTCAGTATCCTTGGAAGTTTCTATATCATTATGAATATTTTCATGTTTTTCTTTATTTTCTGCTTCCTTATCTACTACTACTTTTTCTGTATCAGAGATAGTTAAAGCATCTTCAGAGCTAGATGTGTCTGCTAAGACTACCTCATTAGGGGCATAGGCTGCTAAAATAACTGCAGCTGTGGTTAATGACAATACTGTACTTTTTTTCATTTTAATTCCTTACATATTTATTTAACTTCCAATAGATAGAAAACTTTAACTTTGCTAGCCTTTGTTATAAAAAGTTTTACTAAGTATTATCTAGGAAATAGAGTAGTACATTTATATATAATTGTTAGCTCTCCATAAAAATAGTATATCATTTAAAAAATTTAAGTCAAGAAAAATTAAGGCTGGTTAATTTTATTTTTAACGCATGTTAATAAATGATGCAAAAGTTTCGTACTTAACGGGGATACATTATAAGCACATTCATACCATCAAAAATAGTAGCAATCAAATTGAACCACTACCAAAATCACAAAGTCAAACATCATTGATGAAATATCAGCGCTATTAAACAATATAAATAACCGCTAAGAATAAGGCTTAACGGTTATTTATACATATCTATTTTTTCAAATCTTCAGTCATATGTTCACCTGTGACCTAGGCTTTACGAGTGCCTTGCTCTAGCAACTAATACTCAATGAAAA
>NZ_VMMU01000005.1:71593-77524 GCF_013277385.1 Streptococcus sp. 544 | reverse complement strand
CGAATCCCGTCGTTCGCTTGGAGAGGCCGGGGTGGCGGAACTGGCAGACGCACAGGACTTAAAATCCTGCGATTGGTAACGATCGTACCGGTTCGATTCCGGTCCTCGGCATAATATAATGAGCACCCTTAGCTCAACTGGATAGAGTACCTGACTACGAATCAGGCGGTTAGAGGTTCGACTCCTCTAGGGTGCATTTTTCTATTTAACTCGGGAAGTAGCTCAGCTTGGTAGAGTACTTGGTTTGGGACCAAGGTGTCGCAGGTTCGAATCCTGTCTTCCCGATATATTACAGAGATATGTGAGTGTGTATTTTTAAAACTAGATATTATATACATTAAGAGAGAATCAGTTTGGTTCTCTCTTTTTTGATTTTCAGTAATTCATTTTGGCAGCGTATACTTTTTGTCTCCAGTCTTTTCAATAAATACCGTAGTTTAGGTATACACATTGAATTCAAGGGATTTTATAACTCTTATAAATTTTTAAGAAAGCAATAGAAGGGTTTTGTTCAACTTATAATATATGTGTTTGTCTGATAAAAATTTCTACTCTTTTTGATTTTAAATAAGTATTAGTTTACATTATGGTGTGAATTGGGTTTGATATCTCTTTTGAGGAAGTTGCCTTAGATTTTTCTAATTGTGTTTTATTGTATAGTGTATCTTGCTTGTTTTGAACAGAATTTTTTATGACATTTGTCATATTTTTTAGTGACAGAAGCTTCTATCTCCTCTGATTTCAAAAGACTATAATTGTAGTATGAAATGGAGGAAGAAGAGATGAGAAATAAAATGATTATCGCAATGAGTTTAGTAGCAGCAGGAGTCATGACTTATCTCATGTTCTCAGGATTGGATGAAGATTTCTATCATTTTCCTTGGGAGCTATTTGCAGGATTTGGAATGATGTCTTGGATTGTTAGAGAAGGTTTGAAATTAGTCTCAGATGTGAAAAAGGAGTTTGAAAAATGAAAAAAGCGTTTCTCTATCTTTTTATTGGACTATCACTAGTGGTATGGTTGGTAGAAATGTTTACAGGTTGGTTTGATCAAGCCTTCCTTCACCAATTCATCCGTGGTGCTTTGGGGTTTGGATTTATGATTTTCGTCGTTTTCCTTATGAGAATGGAGTGGTTGAAAGGAGAGTCTCATGACTGTGATTAAAGTTGAGAAATTGAGTAAGAAAATAAAAGACAAGGAGATTTTGCGGAACATCTCCGTTGAAATCAACGATGGTGAATGTGTTGCCTTAATTGGTCCAAATGGAGCTGGGAAGACAACACTCTTAGATTGTTTGCTTGGAGATAAACTGGTCACAAGCGGTCAAGTATCCATCCAAGGCTTGCCAGTGACGAGTTCTCAGTTAGACTACACAAGATCCTATCTCCCTCAAGAAAATGTTATCGTTCAGAAATTAAAGGTCAAAGAGTTGATTGCTTTCTTTCAAAGTATTTATCCAAATCCCTTGAGCAACCAGGAAATCGATCAACTATTGCAGTTTGATCAGCAACAGAAAGAGCAATTTGCAGAAAAATTGTCAGGTGGGCAAAAGCGTCTTTTCTCTTTTGTCTTGACCTTGATTGGCCGACCAAAACTTGTCTTTTTAGATGAGCCAACTGCGGCCATGGATACTTCAACTCGTCAACGCTTTTGGGAAATTGTTCAGGAACTAAAAGCTAAGGGAGTTACCATTCTCTATTCCTCCCATTATATCGAAGAGGTAGAGCATACAGCGGACCGAATCTTGGTCTTGAATAAGGGAGAGTTGATTCGTGATACGACGCCTCTAGCTATGCGTAGTGAGGAGATTGAAAAGCATTTTATCCTTCCGCTGGCTTACAAGGAAGTCGTTGAGAAGTCAGTCTTGGTTGAAAGGTGGGTACAAAAACAAGATGCTCTGCAAGTTGTCACACGAGAGGCAAATGCTTTCTGGGAACTATTAGTCCGAGCAGGATGTAGGATTCAAGAAATTGAAGTCAATAATCGTAGCTTGCTGGATACAATCTTTGAAGAAACACAAAAGGGAGATGACTAAGATGAAACAATGGATCGCACTAAACAAGATAGAATTTCTATTGACCAAACGACAATTAGTCTATTATCTATTATCCGTAGGGATGCCGACAGCCTTCTATTTATTCTTTTCAGGCATGTACCAGGACACACCAGGTGGACCGGCTAATTTTATGCGTGATTACCTCATCTCCATGACTGCCTTTTCCATGATGTCGACCGCTATCTTTTCATTCCCAGCTGTCTTACATACCGATAAGATGAACAACTGGCAGAAAACATTGCGTCATAGCCCTGTAAATATGGTAGAATATTATCTATCAAAGATAACAAGTATGCTGGTTGATTATTTGGTTTCAATTCTGGTTGTTTTTACAGTTGGACATTTTGTAAGAGGTGTAGACATGCCTCTAGCAAGCTGGATTGGGGCTGCGTTCTTGCTGATAGTAGGAAGTGTAGCTTTTGTAGCGCTTGGCTTGACCTTGACACTCTTGCCTTCTAGTCAGCTGATGTCTGTCGTGGGCAATCTTCTCTATCTAGGCTTGGCTGTTTTAGGTGGACTCTGGATGCCCATCTCTTTATTTCCAGACTGGATGCAAGCAATCGGGAAGTGCCTACCAACTTATCAGTTGATGGAGTTGCTCAAGACCTTCTTAAACGAGGGTAGCATCAATCTATCAGCCACAGTTTATCTACTTGTTTTTTCAGCAGTTTTGTTTGGTTTGACCATTTACCTTCAAGGTCATAAGGAGAATGCTTAATGCTTGAAAGACTGAAAAGCATACACTATATGTTTTGGGCCAGTTTAATTTTTATGATTTTCCCCATCCTACCTGTAGTGACTGGGTGGCTTTCTGCCTGGCATTTATTGGTTGATATTCTATTTGTAGTGACGTATTTGGGTGTTTTAATAACTAAGAACCAGCGCCTATCTTGGCTTTTCTGGGGGATCATGCTGGTCTATGTAGCTGGGAATACCGTCTTTGTTGCTGTGAATTATATCTGGTTTTTCTTTTTCCTTTCCAATCTCTTAATTTATCATTTTGGCGTAGGTAGTTTAAAGTCTTTACATGTCTGGAGTTTTCTCCTTGCTCAAGTCCTTGTTATGGGGCGACTTTTGATTTTTCAGAGAATCGAAGTTGAGTTTCTAGTCTATATGCTTGTAATTCTTACTTTTGTCGATTTGATGACTTTTGGCTTGGTTCGGATTCGTATTGTGGAAGATTTGAAAGAAGCTCAGACTAAGCAAAATGCCCAGATAAATCTATTGCTAGCAGAAAATGAGCGCAATCGTATCGGTCAAGATTTGCATGATAGTCTGGGACATACTTTTGCTATGCTTAGTGTCAAGACAGATTTAGCATTACAGTTATTACAGATGCAGGCTTATCAACAGGTGGAAAAGGAATTAAGAGAAATACAGCAAATTAGCAAAGAATCAATGCGTGAAGTGCGAACCATTGTGGAAAATCTTAAGTCTAGAACTTTGACATCCGAACTAGAGACTGTGAAAAAGATGTTAGAAATTGCTGGAATTGAGGTGGAAATAGCTAATCAACTAGATACAGCTAGCTTAACTCAGGAATTGGAGTCAACGGCTTCCATGATTTTGCTTGAGTTAGTAACCAATATCATCAAACATGCCAATGCGTCTAAAGCTTACTTGAAATTAGAACGGACAGAGAAGGAACTCATTCTAGCAGTAAGTGATGATGGCTGTGGTTTCGCTTCTATAAAGGGTAATGAGCTCCATACAGTCCGAGAACGTATCCTTCCATTTTCAGGAGAAGTAAGTGTAATCAGTCAGAAACATCCAACGGAAGTGCAGGTTCGACTACCTTATAAGGAGAGAAAGTAGATGAAAGTATTAGTCGCAGAAGATCAAAGTATGTTGCGAGATGCTATGTGTCAATTGCTCACGCTTCAACCGGATGTAGAGTCTGTCTTTCAAGCCAAGAATGGGCAAGAAGCAATCCAACTATTAGAAAAGGAGTCTGTGGATATTGCCATCCTTGACGTAGAAATGCCTGTTAAGACAGGTCTTGAAGTCTTGGAGTGGATACGAGCAGTAAATCTAGAAACAAAGGTGGTTGTGGTGACGACCTTCAAGCGTCCTGGGTATTTTGAACGTGCGGTCAAGGCTGGAGTAGATGCTTATGTATTAAAAGAAAGAAACATTGCAGACCTCATGCAAACCTTGCACACCGTCCTAGAAGGACGGAAGGAATATTCGCCTGAATTGATGGAAGTGGTGATGACGCATCCCAATCCGTTAACAGAGCAAGAAATCGCCGTTTTAAAGGGAATTGCTCAAGGCTTCTCTAACCAAGAAATTGCAGATCAACTTTATTTATCAAACGGAACAGTCCGAAACTATGTCACCAATATTCTTTCAAAACTAGATGCAGGTAATAGAACAGAGGCAGCTAATATCGCGAAAGAATCTGGTTGGTTGTGATACTATCATAATGCGAAAACCATTATGTGCTAAAATTGAAATTATTTAATCAAACAATTTTGTAACTTGAGGAGGGCTTGGTTTCCTCCTTTTTGTTTACTCTAAGGTGGTAGCAAGAGCTAAACCTAGGCTTTCTATGAAATTTTTTCAATCAATCTTCAAAAAACACTTGAAAGTGTTTACAATTAGTGATAGAATGGAATAAGTAGAAACATGAAAACGAAATTTTCACATCTTCACTTTTGTAAGTAGATATAGAGTTTCAATCGGTGCCTCTACTTGTAAAAGAATGTGTGGGATAGAAAGGGCAGGAAAAGGAATGAATGCAGATGATACAGTAACCATTTATGATGTCGCTCGTGAAGCGGGTGTTTCCATGGCGACGGTCAGCCGTGTGGTCAATGGCAATAAAAATGTAAAAGAGAATACCCGTAAAAAAGTGCTAGAGGTAATTGATCGTTTGGATTATCGTCCAAATGCAGTTGCGCGTGGTCTTGCAAGTAAAAAGACAACTACTGTTGGTGTTGTGATTCCAAATATTACCAATGGTTATTTTTCGAGTTTGGCTAAGGGGATTGATGATATTGCAGAAATGTACAAGTACAATATTGTCCTAGCTAATAGCGATGAAGATAACGAGAAAGAAGTTTCTGTTGTCAATACCCTCTTTTCAAAGCAGGTAGATGGCATTATCTTTATGGGTTATCACTTGACAGATAAAATTCGCTCAGAATTTTCGCGTTCACGTACTCCGATTGTTCTCGCAGGAACTGTCGATGTTGAGCACCAGTTGCCAAGTGTCAACATTGACTATAAGCAAGCAACGATTGATGCAGTGAGTTACCTTGTTAAAGAAAATGAACGTATTGCTTTTGTTAGCGGTCCGCTAGTGGATGACATCAATGGTAAGGTTCGTTTAGTTGGCTACAAGGAAGCCTTGAAGAAAGCAGGAATCGCTTATAGTGAAGGTTTGGTATTTGAATCTAAGTATAGCTATGATGATGGTTACGCCTTGGCAGAGCGTTTGATTTCATCAAATGCAACTGCAGCAGTTGTGACAGGTGATGAGTTGGCAGCAGGAGTCTTGAACGGTTTGGCTGATAAGGGTGTTTCTGTGCCAGAAGATTTTGAAATTATTACTAGTGATGATTCACAAATCTCACGCTTTACCCGTCCAAACTTGACAACGATTGCCCAACCTCTTTATGACCTTGGTGCCATTAGTATGCGTATGTTGACCAAGATTATGCACAAGGAAGAGTTGGAAGAACGTGAAGTTCTCTTACCTCATGGTTTGACAGAACGTCGTTCAACACGAAAACGGAAATAGAAAAAATCAGGGAATCGTGAAGATTTCCTGATTTTGTGCTCTTAAACAAGAGATGTTGACTCAATGAATACCACAGAGCGGACTAGGAGGCTTGTTGAAGGCTACGCAACACACCGTTTTGAGGTTGCA